>NZ_RZRY01000249.1:0-8416 GCF_003998035.1 Mesorhizobium sp. M2A.F.Ca.ET.039.01.1.1
GGTGAACAGGAAGCCGCCAAGCTCGACGAACGGGTTCAGCTCGCGCTCGAAATCATAGGCCATCAGCATCTTGGCCAGCCTGACCGACTGGAATTTGGCGATGTGGTTGCCGACAACCTCTTCCGGCTTCTTGAAGGTCATCACCAGCGGCTTGGAGCGCTTGCCGGGCGCGACGTCGAAGCCGTCGAGGGTGAAATCGTCGACGTCGATGCGGATATGCGCGTTCTCGAACGGGCCTATGCCGTCGAAGCGGCCTTTGCGCGCCAAGAGCCCGTCGATGGCGACCCGGGCGAAGGCGCGAGCACGCGTCATCAGGTCCGCATCGTCCTTCGAGCCGGCGATCGCCTTGTCGAGGCCGGCCACGATCGATTTCACCGCGTCCTGCGGCGTGTCGAACAGGAAGTCGGGCTCGGCGGTATCGTTCGGCGCCTCGCCGTCGCTGTCGATCAGCTGGAACAGATAGGAGGCAAAGCTGAAAGCGGAGACGTAAGCCGAAGCCGAGAGAAGCTTCTTGAAGGTCGACGCCTCGTCGCCCTCCAGCGGCGCACGGGCATTCTTGGCCTGCAGGCTTTCCAGGTCCGAGCCTTCGGCGAAGACATCCGAAATGGCGAGCGCGATAGCGAGGCCACGGCGGGCGCGGTAGAGCAGCGTGTGCTGCGGGATGCTCATCAACTGGTCGTCGGGATGGATCGCTGCGACCGTCTTGGTGAGCTCGACCTCGCGCGTGCGGCGCACCGAGCCGACCGACACGGTCGAGACGAAGCGGCGGTTGGTGCCGGCGAGCGCGGTGCCGGATTCGCGCGACGGGTCCTCCAGCACCACGATGCGGGTGATGAAACTCTGCGCGACAGTGCGGTGCTTCTCGATTGCGGCTTCCGAGATCGTGGTCAGGCCGGTGTCCATGAAGGATGCTCCGCGGTTTGACGATCATACATCGCTGATGACCTGTCCGTTGGACAGGATGTGGACCTTGTAGCCGGAAAAGATCTTCTGCGCTTCACCCGCGGCATAGAGCGCCTGGTAGGCCTCGTGCGGGATCAGCGCGTGGTTCTCGTAGCTCGAGACGCCCTGGCGCGCGGCTTCGAGATCGTCGGTGTTGATGAAGAATTCCTGCGTCGTCTTCTCGCTGGAGAAAAGACCCCTGCGGCCGGGCTTCTCGCTCTTGGAAAAGACCTCCTGGATTGTCCAGGTGAGCAGCCAGGCATTCTCGGGCTTGCGCACTTTGGAGAGCACCTCGGCCACGGTCGAATTGTTGTCGGTAATGCCGGCCGAGTAGAAGGGTCCGAGCACCACGCGCCGCAGCTGCTTGGGATGCAGCGGCTCGAAATCCTTGTCGAGATTGACGGCGATCGTTGCCGGCGAGAGCGTGTAGGCCGAATTCTTCTCGGTGAAATCGTCGAAGCGGTGCGCAAGCTCGGGATTGAGCAGGCCATCGACGGGAAGCGGAATGTCGACGCGCTCGTTGAGCTTGCCGGTGCTGTCGTCGACAAGCTGGCGCACCATGCTTTCGGAGGAGTCTTCGACCGTCACCATGTAGATCAGCGGCAGGTTGGCGCTGCCGTCGAATGTCGCCCAGTGGACGAGATAATAGGGCCGCATGGTCTTCGGGTTGACCGAGACCTTGGCCGTCTGCGCAAGCGTGAAGGGGCCGAAGGTCGCCTCGCTCTTGACGTCCTCCAGATAGAGCCGCTCGGCCATCGACTTCTGCAGCGCCTCGGGAAACTCCTTGTGGCGCAGGATGAAGTCGGCCATCTCCTCGCGCAGCTCGCCGGCTTGCGGGATGTTGGCCAGGCGGGCGTCGGCCTGCTGGCGGTCGTTTTCCAATTCGAGCAGGTTCTGGAACACGGGGTAGCCGCTGTCGGCGCGCGATATGCGGAAGGTGTCCATGAAGCCCAGCCGGTTGCGCCAGCAGGCAAAGGACTTGTCCAGCCGCGCGATATATTCCGCGACGATCCTGGCGACGATGCCGTGCCGGTAAAGCGGCGAGCGGTCGTCGCGCATGAACACTTCCAGTCCGCCCAGCGCCGCCGTGATGGCGGAAAAATAGCGGGCCGCCGCGTCGTTCTCAGGTGTCATGGGACTGCCGTGGAGACGATATCAGCGGCGCCGCCCAAGCAGATATTCGTAGGGTGCCCCACGAATATCTGCTTGGATGCCTTTGTTTTTCGCAGGTTCTGACCGCAAAACCGTGGGACACTTTTGCGGAACCTGCTTAGGACTGCACGTAGTTGGCGGAATTGTGCTTTTTCATCACATCGTCGAAGCGGCGGGCGAAGGCGTCGTCGGCGAGCTTCTTGCGGCGCTGGATGTCGGCTGAAGCCACCATGTTCTTCTCATGCATCTCGAGCAGGTCGCCGATATGCTTCTGCGAGGCGGCGCCGATGCCGGCCATCGTCTCCTCGGCCGTGTTGTCGACCTGGCTGCCCAGCGTGTTGATCTTGTGGGCGACGTCCTGCTGGGCGGCGGTCTTCAGCGAATCCTCCAGCGCCTTGTACAGCACGATGCGCTGTTCGGTGTCGATGGTCAGCTTGTTGATCAGCGTCGACTGCGCGGCGATCTGGTTGTTGAGCGAATCGACGAAGGTCTGGAACATCGAGGTATAGCGCTCCAGCGTCTGGCTTTCGGCGAGCAGCTCCTGCTCCTTGGCCTGCTTTTCGTTGTACTCGGTCGCCATTTTGGAGCGCTCGCCCTCGAGCTCGGTCCGCTCCTTCTGGGTCGTCGAGGCGGCGATCTTGTTCTCGATGTCGAGCAGCAGGGGGTTCAATTCCTCGATGCGCTTCTGCACGGCCTCGAGGTTGGACATGGTCGTTTTGCGGCGCTCGATCACCTGGGACAGGCTGGTCTCGGAAGTCTTGTAGCGCTGGTCGAGGATCTGTTTCTGCGCCTTCAGGATGCCGACGATGGTATCCGACTTCGCCAAAAGCTCCTGCAGATTGCCGGCCAGCGACATGTTGCGGACGCGGTCGGTGCGCATGCGCTGCTTGCGCTGCTCGGAGAAGACACCGACGAAGTTTTCCCAGCCGGTGTAGCTCTTCATGCTCTCGAACTCGGCGCCGAAAACGTTGGTGGCGTCCTCGAGCCCGATGATCAGGTCGGCGATATTGCCTTCCATGACCTTCTGCTGCTTGAGCACGTCCTCGATGCGGGCGTTCTCGATGTCGAAATTGGCGTCGCCGATCTTCTTGTCGGCCTGGGCAAGCGTGTCGAGCACCGTCCCGGACTGCTCGATCTTGGTGCGCATGTCCTGCACGACCTGCTTGGTCTTGGCAATTTCGGCATCGAAATTCTGCAATGTCGCCATTGGGGCCTCCCGCTTCGGCATCCGTTTCCATGTCGTGGCGGCGAATATATGTGGGGCTTCAAGGGATTGAAAGAAGGAAGACAAGGCGAGACGTCAAAACAAAAGAACTGGTCAGGTCCTTGAAAGACAAGGCAAGCATGTGCATGGCGGCCAGTAATGAGCGACGCCGTCTAACAGCTTCAGCTTTTATGCCTTAAGCTATTGTTTTTACGGACGGCCAAGGCGATGACACAGCGCCGGCAAATCTCGTGCGCCGGCGGTAAGACCAGTTTCTTTCCAATTCCGATCAGGGTTTTGGGTCGGCCTTGAGATAGGCGATCACGTTGGCGATGTCGTCGTCGCTGGTCAGGCCGGCAAAGGCCATTCTGTTGCCGGGAACCTTCTGCCTGGGCGCCTTGAGATATTCGGCGAGGTTGGCTTCGTCCCAGACCAGGCCGGCGGCGCCGGCATCCTTCATGGCTTGCGAATAATGGCCGGCAAAGCTCTCCGCCGAGCCGGCCTTGCGGCCGACGACGCCCAGCAGATGCGGGCCGACCTTGTCGCGGTCGCTTGCCGCCTCATGGCAGGCCATGCAGCGGTTGAAGACCTTCTTGCCCAGCGCTGCATCGCCACCGGCATGCGCGGCAAGGCCGCTGGCAAGCAGGAAAAGCGTGGCGGGCGAAATGGCTCGAAGCATGGCTGACCCCGGAGAGTTCTGGCTGTCGGCCTTATAGGGCGAAGCCTTGATAAAGGCCACACCCGGGCTGCGGGCAGTCTCCGCGGCTCAGGCCTGCTGCGCCAGGTCGCGGCGCAGAAAATCATGCAGACGATCGACTGCCGGCGTCGTCGACAGCGGGTTGCGCAGTATGCCGATCTCGAGGTCCGGCAACGCCGGCAGCCCCTCATTGGCGCCGATGATGCGCAGCGACGGCGGCACGCTTCGTTGGGCAAGGCCGGCGACCGCCAGCCCGGCTTGGACGACCGCGACCAGTCCGAGCAGGGAGGCGCTGGAATAGGTGCAGCGATAGGATCGGTCGGCACCAGTGCCTGCAGCACATTCATCCTTGCCGCGCAGCCAGGTTCGAACAAGGCGACAGGCAGCGGATCGGTCTGCCAGGCGACGTGATTGGGGGAGGCGACCCAGACAAAGCGCTCCAGCCTGATCACCTCGAGCGGCTGATCCGGGAGGCGGGTGACGATCGCCAGGTCGAGCCTTCCCTCCGCTAAGGTCTTCACCAGCGCGGTCGACTGCTCGCAGACGAGTTCGACGGTGACCAGCGGGTGATCCTCGGCAAAGCGTGACAGCACGGGCGGCAGCAGGAAGGAGGCGTAGTCGTCCGGCACGCCGAGGCGCACGCTGCCTGTTTCCTTCGGCCGGGTGACGCTCGCCCATGCCTCGTCGGACAGTTTCAGCAGCCGGCGCGCATAGATGAGGAAATCCTCGCCGGCAGCATTGGGGGTGACCGTTCTAGGGCCCCGCACCAGAAGCTGGTTGCCCACCATGTCCTCCAGCCTTTGCATCTGCATGCTGACCGCCGACTGGCTGCGGCCGACTCGCGGCGCCGCATTGGACAGGCTGCCGCTTTCGACGACGGCAACGAAGGTCTTCAGCAGGTTGAGGTCGAGTGGAGCGGCCATGGCGCTATCAGCATATCGAATAGGTACTTACAAATCTATTCGCTTGATTGAAATCGTTTCGGCTGGCCACATGAGCTTCGATCCGTTGGAGAGCCGATGATGAGGGACATATCGATCGCCCGCTTCCCCGCCGCGAGCCTCGCTCTGGCGATGGTGATTGCCGGCACGGTTGGCGCCTTCGTCACGGAGTCGGGACAACATCCCGTCACCGTCGTCTTCTGGCGATGCGTGTTCGGCGCGCTGTTCCTAGCCGCGTGGTGCCTGTTGCGCGGCTACCTGCCGGACCGGACGCTGTCCCCATCCCGGCTTGCGCTCGCCGCGCTCGGCGGCGTTTGCATGGTGCTGAGCTGGACGGCCTTCTTCGCCGGCTTCAGCATGACATCGATCGCGACGACGACAATCGTCTACCATGTACAGCCATTCTTCGTGGTGCTGATCGGCGTTGTCTTCCTCAAGGAACGCGTCTCGCCCGACCAGATCCTATGGATGCTTGGCGCGTTCCTCGGCGTGGTGCTGGCCAGCGGTCTGGTCGTCACACACGGCCATGCCGACGCCAAATGGGCGTTGGGCATCGCGCTGACGCTGGGCGCTGCCCTGCTTTATGCGGTGGCGACGATCCTTGCCAAGGGCCTCGGACAACAGCGCGCGGAGATCACCGTGCTTTGCCAGACGCTGGTCGGGGTCGTGTTGCTCGCCCCGTTCGCTGACATCGGCCATCCCATCCCGCCTGCGTCGTGGGGCTGGCTGGCCGGGATCGGAGTCCTGCATACCGGCATCGCCTATGTGCTGATGAACTCCGCCTTTCCGCGCCTGACGACGCCGGTCATCGGCATCCTCACTTTCATCTATCCGGTCGTGGCCATCATCATCGACTGGGCCATGTACGGCCACCCGCTCGGACCGGCGCAGGCTGCCGGCATGGCGCTGATTGCCCTGGCAACGCTCGGCGTGCGGCTTGGCTGGCGGTTTCCGATGCGGCGTGTCTCGGCCGCCTAAACCTCAGGGGCTGACAAAACCAATGAAATCGTCGGGAGCAGACCTGCCCATTTCCTCTTCCCAATGGCGGCGGCAGAGCGAGACATAGACGTCCTTGCCGATGGCGACCTGCTGGCCCTGCTTCGCCACCTTGCCGTCGGAGCCGAGCCTGACCACCATCGTGGCCTTGCGGCCGCAGCGGCAGATGGTGCGCACCTCGCGCAGGTCGTCGGCGATGGCGAGCAAAGCGCGCGAGCCGGAGAACAGCTTGCCCTGGAAATCGGTGCGCAGGCCGTAGCACATGACCGGGATGTTCAGCCTATCGGCGATGCGCGCGAGCTGCCAGACCTGCTCCTCCTCGAGGAACTGAGCCTCGTCGACGAATACGCAATGCACGGTCGTATGTTCGTGATGCTCGGCGACCCTGGCGAAGAGATCGTCGCCGTCGCGGAACATCTCGGCCTCGGATTCGAGGCCGATGCGCGACGAGATCAAGCCGCTGTCGCCCTTGCGATAATGTCCGGCGACGAACAGCATCGTCGACATGCCGCGTTCGCGATAGTTGTAGGACGCCTGCAAGAGCATCGTCGTCTTGCCGGCGTTCATCGTCGCGTAGTGGAAGTAAAGCTTGGCCATGCGTCCTTCTAAGCTCACATGTCGGCACCGGGGGAGGGGGGCGGAGGCTCCGTCCACCAAAAACTCCCTGCCGTCTAAAATCCGATGTCGTTCAAAAGCCTGTCATGTCGCGTAAAGGCCAGCGCGCGCCGTTCGTCGTGAGGTTGAAGCGCTTGAAACGGCTTCAAAATGGTGTTTGGCTGACGAAACAAGGCGGGCGCAAGAACCGTGACTTCGCACCGCCTGGTAATTGCAATGGGAGAAAGTTCATGTCGCGTATGAAATCTATCGCCGCGGGCATCGGCCTTGCGGCGCTTCTGACCACGACCGCCGCTTATGCCGGCGATCCGGCGAGCTGCAAGGCCGTTCGCCTTTCCGATGTCGGCTGGACCGACATCCAGGCCACGACGGGGCTGGCCTCGGTGCTGCTCACCGCGCTCGGCTACGAGCCGCAGACGATCCAGCTTTCGGTGCCGGTGACCTATGCGTCGCTGAAGAACAAGGACCTCGACGTCTTCCTCGGCAACTGGATGCCGTCGATGACCAACGACATCAAGGACTATACCGCCGACGGCTCGGTCGAGACGATCAGCACCAACCTGACCGGCGCCGGCTATGGCATCGTCGTGCCGACCTATGTCGCGGATGCCGGCGTCAAGACGCTGACCGATCTCGGCAAGTTCAAGGACAAATTCAACGGCAAGATCTACGGCATCGAGGCCGGCAACGACGGCAACCGCATCATCCTCGATATGATCAAGAACCCGAAGGACAATCTCGAGGGCTTTGAGCTGGTCGAGTCGTCGGAAGCCGGCATGCTGACGCAGGCCGAGCAGTCGATGAAGAACAATGAGTGGATCGCCTTCCTCGGCTGGACGCCGCACCCGGTGATGGGCGCCATGAAGATCACCTATCTCGACGGCATGGGCGACAGCGGCTTCGGCGCCGCCACCGTCTACACCAACGTGCGCAAGGGCTACACCACCGAATGCCCGAACGCCGCCAAGTTCATCGCCAACCTTAAGTTCAATCTCGACATGGAAGGCGAGATGATGGACGCGATCCTGAAGGGCGGCGATGCCCAGACGGTGGCGAAAGACTGGCTGAAGAAGCATCCCGACGCCATTGCGCCGTGGATTGCCGGCGTCACCACCTTTGATGGCGGCGACGCGGCTGCCGCCGTCAAGACCGCGCTCGGGAGCTGAGCCGCTTGGGACCGGCATGATTTCCGGAAAAGGGCAGCCCTTGAAGAGGCTGCCCTTTTTCATATGCCTGGAGACGTGAGAGGGTGACCGCGCGGCAAGCGCGGCGAAGCCGAGAGGGGAAAGATGGATCCGATTTCGAAATTCCTGACCGACTACAGAATCCCCATCGGGCCGTGGGGCAAGGCGTTCTTCGGCTTCCTGACCGACAATTTCGACACCATCTTCCGGGCTTTTTCAAACGGGCTGAATTTCATCCTCGACGGGGCGGTGAGCATCCTGCTGATGGTGCCGCCGGTGCTTCTGGCGCTGGTCATCGCGATCGTCGCCTGGCTTCTGCAGCGTTCGCGGCCGCTCGCTATCGGCGTCTTCCTCGGCCTGATCTTCATCATCAACCAGAACCTGTGGAAACAGACGGTGCAAACGCTGGTGCTGGTCGTTGCCGCCGCCGCCATGGCGATGGCGATCGGCGTGCCGCTCGGCATCTGGGCCGCGCACAAGCCGAAGGTCTACCGCGTCATGCTGCCGGTGCTCGACCTGATGCAGACGCTGCCGACCTTCGTCTACCTGATCCCGGTGCTCACGCTGTTCGGCCTCGGCAACGCGCCCGGTCTCATCGTCACCATCATCTTCGTCATCCCGACGGCAGTCAGGCTCACCCATCTCGGCGTGGTCTCGGTGCCCAAGGCGATCATCGAGGCGGGGG
>NZ_RZRY01000024.1:0-25305 GCF_003998035.1 Mesorhizobium sp. M2A.F.Ca.ET.039.01.1.1
GTATCCTACTTGGTCGGCAGCAAGGCTGAAGTCAAACGCCGGCAGGATGGCAAGTGGTGGGGCGGCGAGGCGTTGCTCGATGGCGTGCAGTTCGTCGATTATGGGACCGACTTCCAGGCGACGGTGGCTGCTTTCGAGTCCGGGGAGGTCGATCTCAATCTGGAGACTCCGGCTGACTTCATCGACATTCTGGACAAGATGGACCTGGTAAAATCGGAAGTCGCAACGGCAACGACGCTCGTGTGCCGCACCAACACCGCCCACAAACCATATGACGACAAGAAGGTCCGAAACGCGCTGCAGATGGCGGTCGATAACAACGCTGTCCTTCAACTCGGCTATGCAGGGCGGGGAACGGTCGGCGAAAACCATCACGTCAGCCCAATTCATCCGGAATATTATGCTCTGCCCAAAAAGAGCCGGAACGTAGAGGGCGCGAGGAAACTCATTGCTCAATCCGGACATACAGACTTCGAGCATGAGTTGATCTCGATCGACGAGGATTGGCAGAAAAACACCGGGGACGCCATCGCGGCCCAGCTGCGCGAGGCCGGTTTCAAGGTCAAACGTACTGTGCTTCCGGGTTCGACATTCTGGAATGACTGGTCAAAGTACCCATATTCGCTGACCGTCTGGTACATGCGCCCCCTCGGCGTTCAGGTTCTTGCATTGGCCTATCGCACTGGCGAAGCCTGGAATGAGACCGCTTATTCAAACCCCGAGTTTGACGCCAAGCTCAAGAAGGCCTTCTCCGTGAGTGACGCTGCCGAGCGCAAAGAGTTTATGAAGAACATCGAGGACGTGTTGCAGGACTCCGGAGTGATCATCCAGCCGTTCTGGCAAAGCCTCTTCGGTCACATGAACAAAAAGGTCCAGAACTACGTAATTCACCCGACGTTTCAAATGGATCTGCAGAACGTCTGGCTCGCCGCCTGAAGGCTCCAGTCGAGCACGCCGACTGGAGGGCAGGCCTGGTCCGGAGCGTGGTGTCCAGATGGACGTCGTCGGGTGAACAGGACGGTGAAGTCTGGACGATGGCACCATGAAGCAGGGAGAACTGCGCATCTGTCGGTAACGGTGCGACCTGCTCAGGAATAGAAGAGTAGCTCTACCTGCCGTAGGGCCTTGCGGAATCCGGAGCACCTATTGCACACAACTAACTTTAGCGCGACGCCGCGATATTCCCCTGGACCCTGGTGGCGTAGCAAGTTTTCGAGCGAGAAAGCTTCTGGAGAACAGCAACATGGGTAAGTGCGGAATACTAGATCCTTTTGAGTGCGGGGTAATCCCTCTCGCTGATTGGATGACTATCGGGCTGCGCTGGGTTGTTGATCACTACAGGCCGTTCTTTCAATCGGTCAAGGCGCCCTTCGACCTTCTACTGCAGTGGTTCGGCATAGCGCTCCATTCGGTTCCTCCGGTCGTGATGATCATCGTTGCGGGCCTGGCGGCTTGGCAGTTCGGCGGACGGAAGGTCGCCGGGGTTATCGTCGGCGCTCTCATCTTTATGGGTCTCATCGGCGTCTGGCAGGACGCCATGACGACGCTTTCAATTGTGCTGACTTCGCTCGTCGTAGCGGTGATGCTTGGCATTCCGCTCGGTATCTGGGCGGCGCGGAGCGAGCGAGTATTTGTGGTGATGCGTCCGATCCTTGACGGGATGCAGACCATTCCAGCGTTCGTCTACCTGGTTCCCATTGTGATGCTCTTCGGTATCGGCAACGTGCCGGGCGTGATCGTTACGGTAATTTTTGCGGTTGCGCCGCTGATCCGCCTTACGAACCTCGGCATACGGCAGGTACCGGAAGAGGTGATCGAAGCCATGCGCGCCTTCGGCGCTACGGAGCGTCAGCTTCTGTGGAAGGCTCAGCTGCCGCTTGCGCTACCCACCGTCATGGCCGGCATCAACCAGACGCTGATGATGTCGCTATCGATGGTGGTCATCGGTTCGATGATCGCTGTTGGTGGACTGGGCCAGACGGTGCTGCGCGGCATAGGCCGTCTTGATGTGGGTTTGGCGACAGTCGGGGGCCTGGGCATCGTCGCGCTGGCCATCGTGCTGGATCGCTTCACGCATTCGCTGTCGACACAGAAGCGAAGGCCGGGCGAGCTCTGGCATCAAGGTCCGGTGGGACTTTTCAGGGCCGTCACCTTAACAACTAGTCACAGAAGCTGAGCAATTTGCTCACACAGGGAGGAAACGATGAAGATAAAATGTGTGGCGCTGGCCATGGCCGTGATGGCTGGCTATGCGGTGCCGGCAATGGCAGATCAGGTCATGCCGGCCTGGAGCGGAGCGACAGAAGAGCTGTTCCAGACATTTGTCGTGGATGAGGGTCTCAAGGAGCTCGGCTATAACATAGCTGACCTGACCCAGGTTCAAGTTCAGCTGGCGCATACCGCTGTAGCTAACGGCGATCTCACCTTTTATGCGGTGCACTGGGTTCCGCTTCACGACACTTTCTGGAAAGCATCAGGCGGCGATGAAAAGCTGATGAGCGTCGGCACCCTAATCAAGAACAGCCTGCAGGGCTATCTGATCGATAAGAAAACGGCCGACGCCACTGGCATCAAGTATCTTGAGGACCTCAAGGATCCCGAGAAGGCCAAGCTTTTCGACATCGACGGGAATGGAAAGGCAGACCTCTACGGTTGCGAACCGGGGTGGGGCTGCGAACGCGTGATCGAGCATCAGCTCGACGCCTATGGCCTGCGTGATACCGTCGAGGAAAAGCAAGGCGGCTATTTCGCCATCATTCCTGACGCGATCGAACGCATCAAGGCTGGCAAGCCGACACTGTACTACACTTGGACGCCGCTGTGGGTATCTGCCATTCTCCGCCCAGGCAAGGAGGTTGTCTGGCTCAACGTCAAGAACACCTCTCTTCCTGACGCGGAGACCGGCAACACAGTTGTTGAAGGCCTCGGGAATCTTGGCTTCGCCGTGAACGACCAGAAGATCATCGCCAATACGACTTGGCTGAAAGCCAACCCGAAAGCCAAGAAATTCTTTGAGCTCGTGCAGATCCCGATTGCGGACGTCAACGCGGAAAATCAAAAGGTTGCCAATGGTGAAAAGAGCAACGAGCAGATCATGAAACACGCAACCGACTGGATCGCCGCTCACCACGCTGATTGGGAAAAGTGGATCGCTGAAGCCAAGGCCGCCAAGTGAGGCTCTGAGGTTTAAATCGGCCGGCGGCATCCGCCGGCCGATTACGGTCTGAAGATAGGCACAACACACTATCGAGAGTTCCGCACATGACTATACCCGCCATCGTCTGTTCCGGCTTGTGGAAAATTTTCGGGACGCGCAAAGGGAAAGCCCTCGCGGCGGCCCGCGATCGCGGGTTCAGCAAGAGGCAAGTCCTTGAAGAATTCGATTGCGTTCTGGGTGTGGCCGATGTGTCCTTCTCGGTCGAGCCCGGCGAGATCTTTTGCATCATGGGGCTGTCCGGCTCAGGGAAATCGACGCTTGTCCGCCATCTCAATCGGCTGATCGAACCAACCGCAGGCGAGGTTCGGATCGGCGGAAATGCCATCAACAAACTTTCGCCGTCTGAACTCCGGACCCTTCGCTCAGAGACGGTCGGCATGGTCTTCCAGCACATGGCGCTGCTGCCGCACCGCACCGTCTACGACAATGTTTCCCTCAGTCTCGAACTCCGAGGCAAATCACGCAAGGAGTGCCGCCGCGTGGCGGAAGAAAACCTCAAGCTCGTTGACTTGAGCGGTTGGGGCGAGCGTTACCCGGACGAGCTCTCGGGCGGGATGAAGCAGCGGGTGGGGCTTGCCCGTGCCATGGCGGCAGACCCGCAGATCCTGTTACTGGACGAGCCGTTCTCAGCGCTCGACCCGTTGATCCGCCGCCAACTCCAACAGCAGTTCCTAGACCTCGCGAAGGTCGTCCAGAAAACAACGGTGTTTATCACACACGACCTCGACGAAGCCATTCGCCTGGGCGATCGTATTGCGATCATGAAGGATGGTAAGTTCGTTCAAGTGGGAACGCCGGAAGACATCGTAACCGCGCCCAAGGACCGCTATGTCGCTGATTTCGTCTCAGGCATTTCGCTGCTCAATCTCGTCACTGCCAGGAAGATCATGCAGCCGCGGGACAGCATAGCGACGCTTTCTGAAAAGAAATTCCAAGCGCTCCCCCGCGTGCAAACCACTGACAAGCTCTCCGCTGTGATCAGCACCGCTGCGGATGGCGGCGATCTGATCGCAGTCTATGACGGCAGCGAGCCGGCGGGCGTCGTCACCCGGCGCGCCCTGTTTTCAGGAATTCAAGGCGTGATATCGAGCCCCAAGGCCGTGAGTGGTTTGAAATCGGGAAAAATTTGCCAGTACGGGGGCAGCTCTGCCCCCTCAATCCGCCCAACAAGCTCTGGAAGATCAATCGATATGGACACAGCTGCGCCCTCTGCTCACAGCGACGAAGGCAAGAAATGAGCGAACCGACCTTGTCCCGTGCTTAGTAGAAGTGCTCGCGCAGTGCCCCGGCGCCCTGCATGCTGAACAGTCTGAAACTACTTTCGTGAAGGACCCCGCCGTCGCCCTTTCGCGGCGATGACTTACGTTCCGCCCGGGCGATCCACGCGCGGTGGACGCAACGGGCTTTAAATCCGCACGCCCATTTTACCACCGCCGATCTGACACATTTAAATTGGTCCTATTGAAGACTTGCCACCCACCCACGGCTGTGGTCGATCGTAGGGACCGGTACTGAGGACGTCTGCCTACAAGGCCTTGAGCCGCTCCACCGCGGTTAGGGCTGATATCTCTCGGGCCTTGGCCAGCATCACTACTTTCAAGGTCTCCCAACAAGAGACGGCATTGGGGATACGGACACCTAGACGCTTGACGTATAATTGCTCGCGTTACGTATCGAAGCTGCATCCCTTGCGAAGACGCGTTGCGCAGCTATCCACTCATTCCTATAGGTGTTTGTAACTCAGGCCCGCACTTTTTCAGCCTTCGGATCGTACATCGGCTTCAACGATGCTTCCGCCGCGAAGCGTTCGCCGGCGATTTCGATCTCGTAGGATGAAGCCAGCACATCGGCCTCGCTCTCGCCCCGGCATGGCACATAACCCAGCCCTACCGCGCCGCCGAGGTGATGGCCGTAATTGCCTGATGTGATCGGACCGACGATCTTGCCGTCGCGCAGGATCGCCTCGTTATGGAAGAGCAGGGGCTCTGGATCCTTAAGCCGGAACTGGACGAGCCGGCGTGACAGGCCGGCTTCCTTTTTGCGCAGCACGGCATCGCGGCCGATGAAGTCGCCCTTGGCGGTCTTCACCGCGAAGCCGAGGCCGGCCTCCAGCACATTGTCCTCGTCGGTGATGTCGTGGCCGAAATGCCGGAAAGCCTTTTCGATGCGGCAGGAATCCAGCGTGTGCAGGCCGCAGAGTTTCAGGCCGACATCGGCACCGGCCTCGTCGATCGCTTCGAAAACGTGTGCTGCCTGGTCGGTCGAGACATAGAGTTCCCAGCCGAGCTCGCCGACATAGGTGACGCGGTGGGCGCGGGCCAGGCCCATGCCGATCTCGATCTCCTGGAATGTGCCGAACGGATTTTTCTCATTGGAGAAATCGTTCGGGCTGACCTTCTGGATCAGCTTTCGCGCATCCGGACCCATGAGACAGAGCACGCTTTCGGCCGCCGTTACGTCGGTGACGACAACGAACTGCCCGCCGACATGGCGGCGCAGCCAGGCAAGGTCGCGCTGCAGCGTGGCGCCCGGCACGACCAGGAAATATGCCGTTTCCGACAGCCGCGTCACGGTGAGGTCGCTCTCGATGCCACCCTTGGCGTTGAGCATCTGGGTGTAGACGATCCTGCCTGGTGCCACGTCCATGTCGTTGGCGCAGAGCCGCTGCAGGAAGGCGCAGGCATCGCGGCCCTCCACACGGATCTTGCCGAAGGAGGTCATGTCGAACAGGCCGACCTTGTTTCGGACCGCGAGGTGTTCCTCGCGCTGGTTGTCGAACCAGTTCTGCCGCTTCCAGGAATAGCGGTATTCGCGCTCCTGGCCCTCGCGTGCGAACCAGTTGGCGCGCTCCCAGCCGGCGACTTCGCCGAACACCGCGCCGCGCGCCTTCAGATGCTCATGCAGGGGCGAGCGGCGGACATTCCTCGAGGTCGCCATCTGCCGATAGGGGAAATGGTCGGCATAGAGCAGGCCGAGCGTCTCGGAGACGCGCTCCTTGAGATAGCGTCGGTTCTTCTGGAATGGCTGGGCGCGGCGGATGTCGACCTCCCACAGGTCGAAGGGCGCTTCGCCGTCATTGATCCACTGCGCCAGCGCCATGCCGGCGCCGCCGGAGGAGACGATGCCGATCGAATTGTAGCCGGTCGCCATCCAGTAGCCGGACAGCTCCGGCGCCTCACCGAGATAGTAGCGGTCATCGGGCGTAAAACTCTCCGGACCGTTGAAGAAGGTGTGGATGCCGGCGGTCGCCAGCATCGGCATGCGGTTGACGCCCATTTCGAGGATCGGCTCGAAATGCTCCATGTCCTCAGGCAGTTGGTCGAAGCAGAAATCCTCGCTTATGCCGTCCATGCCCCACGGCTTGGCCACCGGCTCGAAGGCGCCCAGCATCATCTTGCCGGCGTCTTCCTTGTAGTAGGCGCACTCGTCCGGCACCCGCAGCACCGGCAGACGGGTGAGGCCGGGGATCGGCTCGGTGACGAGATAAAAATGCTCGCAGGCGTGTAGCGGGATGGTGACGCCGTTCTGCGCTCCCAGTTCGCGCGCCCACATGCCGGCGCAATTGACGACGATGTCGGCCTCGATCGTGCCTTGCTCTTCGCCTTGCGCCCAGGACACGCCGGTGACGCGGCCGGCCCTGGTATGGACCTTGGTGACCTTTACGTTCTCGACGATGGTGGCGCCGCGCTGGCGCGCGCCCTTGGCCAGCGCCATGGCGATGTTTGCGGGGTCGCACTGGCCGTCGAGCGGCAGATGCACGGCGCCGACGACGTCCGAGACATTCAGATGCGGATACATCTGCTTGACTTCATTGGGAGAAATCTCGCGGACATCGACATCGAAGGCACGCGCCAGCGATGCTTGCCTGTAGATCTCGTGCTTGCGCTCCTCGGTCAGCGCCACGGTGATCGAACCGACCTGGCGCATGCCGGTGCCGACCTCGGTCTCGGCTTCCAGCTTGACGTAGAGGTCGGCGGAATATTTCGCCAGCCGGGTCATGTTCTGCGAGCCGCGCAACTGGCCGATCAGGCCGGCGGCATGCCATGTCGTGCCTGACGTCAGCTGCTTGCGCTCCAGAAGCACGATGTCGGTCCAGCCGAGTTTGGCCAGGTGATAGGCGACGGAGCAGCCGGAAACGCCGCCACCGATGATGACCGCTCTTGCTTTGGCGGGAATGGCTTTGGCGGTCATGCGGCCTCGCGGCGGTAGCTGGAAGCGAAACGGCGCAGCCGGAGCGCTGCTTCTTGCAGCATAGGTTCGGGCTGGCAGAGGCTGATGCGGATATGGCCTTCTGGCACGGGGGTGAAGTGGCGCCCTGCGTCACATTCACCTGTCGCCTGCAACGACGATAGTGCGCCTTGATGGGCATTTTCTAAGCCGACCACCCGCTGCCTATTCATGGAGCGACATCCACAAGTTGATGCCCCCTCCGCAGAACGATGCGCAGGGTTTGTCACATCGAAATTGGGCCGCTCTACCACCGAGTTCCCACCTACCTCCGATGCAGAGTTGCCTGGGCATGCTTGTCCTCCGTTAGCGCGACGTTCATTGTTGGTCAGATTAGGCGTCTCTGACCCAACCCATGCGATAAACTCGACCCGTTTGACTGCCCTCTGCGCTCTTGACGTAGCCGAGCGCCACCTCGCTCGCCGGCACCGCCGCGGTGCCAGGAAAGAAGTCGCCGTAGAGCTGAACCGACTCCTGTACGAGAGTCGGACTGACCAGATTGATCCGCAGCCCCCGCCCAAGCTCGATTGCCGCGCTGCGTACAAAACCGTCTAACGCGCCATTGACCAGGGCGGACGAGCTTCCCTGCCGGATGGGATCTTCGTTGGTTAGACCCGAGGTCAAGGTAAATGATCCGTGGTCGCGGATACGCTTGAGACCCTTCGCTACGAGATTGACCTGCCCCATCAACTTACTGCGCAGCCCGATTTCGAACTGTTCATTCGTGAATTGGTTCAGCGGGGCGTAGTGCACGGCCCCTGCTGTGCAGATCAACGCGTCAAATGCACCGATCTTGTCGAATAATTGGTCGATAGAGTTCGGCTCGGCGATGTCGACGTTGAATAAGCCGCTAGTTCGCCCGACTCCTATAATGTTGTGCCGCTTGCCAAGTTCGGCCGCTACGGCCGACCCGACAATCCCAGTCGAACCAACCAGGACAATTCGCATAGGGACTCCCCTGGATATCCTGACGGCTAGGAGGCGACCTCAAACAGCGGGGCAAGTGCGGCGCGAAGCGCCATGTCCTGGTCCGCCGAGAGTTTTGCCAATGGCTTGCGGACATTCCCGGTTCCGAGGCCGCGCAGTTGCGCGGCTCTCAGAACAGAAGGCGTATATGGTGCCCGCCAGATAAAAAGCAACGAGGGCAGCATCCGCTGCCAAAGTGCCAGAGCCCTCTCCAAATCCTTCGCTGCCACAAGGTTGTACAATTCGACAGCCTCAAGAGGCATGTAGTTTGCTGCGCCCCAGATAACACCGCGCGCGCCTGCCATCAGCGCATAGAGGGTTGTTGTATCGCAACCATTTAGCACCTTGCCTCCCGTCTGCAGATACTCCTGATGCACGGTGAAGTCGCCGGCACTATCTTTGATGTAATTGAAATGCTTGAGACCGCTCAGTCGATCAAAAAGGCGTGGCGAAACCGCGATCCCGGTAGCCTGCGGGATGTTGTAGCCCACAATATCCACGCCAACCGCCGCGTCGATTTCCCTGTAGAAATTGAAAATTCCATCCTCGTCTGACGGACCTTCGAGATACGGCGGCAAAATCATCAGCGCGTCCGCGCCGACCGATTCAGCTTGCTGTGACCGCCGTATGACTTCGTCCATATTCAGGGCCGAGGTCTGGCAGACAACGTTGCAGCGTCCTGCGATGCGCTTCGCCCCGAGCTCGTAGAGCCGATTGCATTCGGACTCGGTCAGGTAAGGGTGCTGGCCTGTACCTGCCCCAAGAACCAAGCCGTGAACTCCCGCCGATACGTATTTTTCGATCAACTCTTCGAAGAGGCCGTAATCGATCGCACCGGTAGGTTCGAACGGTGTCTGCATTGCAAGATTGATGCCCTTCAGGTCCGCCATTGCCGTTCCTCTTATTGCTAGACTTCCGCGCCTGCCTGCCTGAAACGAAGAGCGGTCACGAACCGGACGCCCATTGATGTGACAAGTCTCGGATAAGTCCTGCTCGGAGCGGCCCGCGTCTTCAGGATATCGATCACAGCCGAAGATTGCCCCGTGGCCAGTTCGGCGACAGCCTTGCCAAAGGCAGCCCCTCGAGCGACGCCGGTTCCATTACAGAAGGCGGCACCATAGACGTCGTGCGCCAACTCGCCGAAGACCATGCCGCCATTTTGCGCGAGCGTAAGCAGACCACCCCAGCTGGCCTCAAAGCCGATTGACGAAAGCCCGGGCCATCGGCGGTCAAATGCTACCTGCTGCTGGGTCCGCGCCCTAAGGACATCTTGTTTGGTTGTTTTGAAATTAGTCGCATACGAGTAAACGTTTCTAAGGAAAAGACGGTTGTCTATAGTACGTCGCACCGTCGTCCCAAAGCTATCGGCCGGAATAAGCCCATATGTTCGCTTGTTGCCCACGTTGGAAAGCTCGCTCTCAGTGAGCTGTCTGGTCATGCTCGCGAACGTGTAGAGTGGTATGGCTCGGTTTTCGAAGAAGCCAAATCTCGTCAGATAACCCGATGCGCAGATGATGACCTTCGAAGCCCTGATTGTTCCAGCAGGCGTCTCGCAGATGTGCTTCGGCGCACCGAACTGGACCGCCACAATGGCGGTGTTTTCATGGATGGTAACGTTCTCGGGGAGGCTGTTTACGGCGTTCTTGAGATACTTCGCAGGCTGGACCAGAATCGTGCCAGGGTGATGCAAAGCTTTGACGTAGTGCTTACTGCCGGTGATCGACTGAATTTCAGGGGCTTCAACCCAGCTGTACTTCTGTCCAAGCTTATCGAGCGCCTCCGAAAAGCGGTGTAGATCGGCAACGCCGTGAGACGTGGCCGCGCTGTGGTATTTCCCCTGCGGGTCCCAATCACAGTCTACCCCATGCTCCTCGACGGCGGTTCGAATGTAGGCGATGCCCTCAAGGTTGACGTACAGCTCTTCCTTGTTTCCCCTAATGTCTTCAACGAAGTCGCGTTTTCGGGGATTGTGCGCGAGATCGATGACGAAGCCCATGCACCGCCCCGATGCATTGTCCCCGATACGTCCGGCGTCGACGAGGATTACCGAAGACTGGGGGTTGAGTTCGGCAAATCGGCGGGCCGCGTGAAGCCCCATCCAGCCGCCGCCAATGACCAGGCAATCGCATGTGACATCGCCTTGCTGCGGCACTAAGGGTAGCTCCGGTCCCGACGTGCGGTACCACCCTGAGACTGTTGGCTCCGGATGCGGTGCTTGGACGACAATACGCTCTCTTGTCTTTGTTTGATTCAAAGAGTTCACTGCCAACTCGCTCGGTGAAGGCGGCCGGTGGGTAGTGCACCGCTCGCTCTGGCTTGTTCCTGTTTCGAATAAACGATGTGTCGTTCGTCTCGTAGACGGAAAATATGCGGTCTGATATAGACCTGCTTCATGTCCAAGCTTCGCAATCTTGTCCCATCGACGCATTCGCTTTTCGTCTTCGAAGCGGCGGCCCGAACGCTGAGTTTCAAGAACGCGGCCAGCGAACTCAACGTGACGCAGCCAAGTATCTCGCATTCGATCAAAATGTTCGAAAAGCATTGCGGGACGGCACTCTTTGTCCGAGACAATCGGGGAGTGCAGCTGACCGAGCCCGGCAGGCAGCTCTACGATGAGGTGCGCAACAGCTTCCGCCGTCTGGAACAGCGGCTTGAGACCATCACTGATCGCGGAACGAAGTACATAACTTTCGCAGCTTCGACATCTCTGGCGGCACATTGGCTCGCGCCTCAACTCTATCATTTCCAGGAAGAGCATCCGGACGTCAGGATCAAGGTGGTCGCCACCGACCGCGATGTCGAGCCAGATCATGAGATCGACGTGACGGTTTGGGTGCGGCCCCGGAATTTTGAAAGGGCCAACAGCTGGTTCGTTTGCGACGAGATCATCTTTCCCGTCTGCTCACCGGCATATCTTCTGTCGCACCCCGCTCCCCAAGCCGTCGAAGATCTGATCCACCATCAACTGATTCATTCGTCCGATGCTTTTCGCAAGCGCCTGGATTGGCCCGAATGGGTCGAGTTGGCAGGCGGCGATGCCAGCGACATCAAGCCCAATATCGTGTTCAATGACTACCAGCTAACGCTTCAAGCGGCTCTGGCTGGTGAAGGAATAGCATTGGGGTGGTCCCTTACCGCCCAGCAGTTGCTCGACAACCGCCTCCTGGTCAAGCCATTGCCAACCCAAATCCAGACCGACAGGGCCTTCTTTCTGTTGGCCAGCGAGGATGCCAGCAAGAACAAGAGATGCAAGATTTTGGTTGACTGGTTTCTCGTCCAGTCTGAAGAACTCCGCCCGTGACCTGAATTGCCCCTCACCCTATCCGCCTCTGGATATAAACTGGATTTAAGACAAGCGAAAGCTTTTGCGCATTCTCAGGACAATTGCCGGCGCCTATCATCAGCGCGAGATTAAGCTAGGGTCCGCCCCTATTGGACGGCCGGGCCACTGATGTTTGACGCGGGATGCGGGTCATTCCGCTGAGGGTGACGCGATGATGGACACTGATATTCCCGCAATCCGGCGCCGCACAGGCCAGTCTTCCGGTTCCCAGATTCACCTGCGGGAATAGTGGCTGGCAGCCTGAAAATCAACTCCCAAGGCTTCGAACCGGAAGCCTGATCGGTGCCCCATCGAGATGGGGCGCCGACCTCCTTTGAATTGAGCATCAGGTGAACCAACATGGCTGACGAAGAGATCATCCTTTCCGAGCTGTCCGACGAGGAACTCGTGCAGCAGATGCACGACGACCTTTATGACGGGCTGAAGGAAGAAATTGAGGAAGGCACGGCCATCCTGCTGGAGCGCGGATGGGCGCCCTACAAGGTGCTCACCGAGGCGCTGGTCGAAGGCATGCGCATCGTCGGCGAGGATTTTCGCGACGGTATCCTGTTTGTTCCGGAAGTGCTGCTGTCGGCCAATGCGATGAAGGCCGGCATGTTCATCCTGCGCCCGCTGCTTATCGCCACCGGCGCGCCAAAGCAGGGCAAGATGGTGATCGGCACCGTCAAGGGCGACATCCACGACATTGGCAAGAACCTCGTCGGCATGATGATGGAAGGCGCCGGCTTCGACGTCATCGACCTCGGCATCAACAATGCGGTCGAGAAGTATATGGCGGCGATTGAAGAGCATAAACCTGATATTGTCGGCATGTCGGCGCTGCTGACCACCACCATGCCCTACATGAAGGTCGTCATCGACACGATGAAGGAAAAGGGCATTCGCGACGACTATGTCGTGCTGGTCGGCGGTGCGCCGCTGAACGAGGAATTCGGCAAGGCCGTCGGCGCCGATGCCTATTGCCGCGACGCGGCGGTGGCTGTCGAGACCGCCAAGGACTTCATGAAGCGCAAGCATAACACCCGTAGTTGAATGGCTGCGGTGCCAACCCTGAAGGCGCCGGTGTCGTTTGCGGCCGCTCGATGTTGATCACCATCAACCAGGATGTATGACCTTATGAATGCGCCATTTTCAACAGGAGATCATTCGCGGATCGTGGGATGGAACCCCAGCCGGCAGGTGATCGACACGCAGGACGTATACCGACTGGTTATCCTGGCACTTCCCGGATTTTCGCTACTCAGCCTTTCGTCATTTGTAGATCCCCTTCGCATCGCGAATTCTGTGTCCGGTCGATCATTCTTCGAGTGGACGATTGCAAGCCTGGATGGCCAGCCGGTTGAATGCGCCAGCGGGTTCGTCCTGTCGGTCGGCAGCGACTTCGCTAGCACCGGCGAATGCGTTCCGGCTGGCAAAGGTACGAACATGGTCATTGTCTGTGCAGGCGAACGGGTCGAAAGGCAGACGTCTGCTGCTCTCAGCAAGATTCTTCGGCTTTGCAAGCGGCATGGTGTTCCAATCACAGCGTTGGGTACGGCGACATGGCTGTTGGCGGACAGCGGGTTGCTGGACGGCACCGCGTGCACAATCCATTGGGACAAGAGAGCCGCTTTCTCTGAAAAATTTGGCCGGCTTCAGGTCACTGACCGGCTATTCGTTCGTGATAGTCACCTCCTCACTTGCGCAGGAGAATTTGCGTCGTTCGACCTCGTTATGGAGCTGATCAGCGAACGCCTCGGCAGAGACATTGCGTTGACCGTCTGCCGACATACGACTGCCGGGTATTGGCGCCCTGCCTCTGATAGACAATGGACCATGAATGGCGGCGAAGCCGGCATCTGCAAGCCGGTCGCCGAAGTGATTCGCATTATGGAGGAGCATATTGAGGACCCGCTGCCCTTACGCGACATCGCAAGATGTGTCGGCCGCTCACAGCGTCAGATTGAACGGCTCTTCCAGCGATCGGTTTCGTTGTCTCCCATGCGCTTTTACCTGCATTTGAGACTTAGCCGCGCGAAGCGTCTCATTGCACAAACAGAGTTGCCGATTATTGAGATCGCGGTCGCCTGTGGTTTCGTGTCGGCCTCACATTTTTCGAAGTGCTTCCGCGAAGCCTTCGGCGCCAACCCCAGTACCTGTCGCGGCTGACCCATACTCGGTGACGCCCCCTTACGAGCCCCGCAAAACCCACGTGCCATCAATTGGCAAGCACCTCGGCAGCCTGGCTTTCGCGCTCAACGCGATCGGGCCGATGCTCCGATGGGAGCCGAGGCGTCGAAGAGCACCGTGCCTGACGTCGACCGAAGAAGCCATCGTCGTCTGCCGCTGGATGACGTCCTGGGCTGTCCGAGAGGACACCATCCAAAGCCCAGCTTAGCGCCTCATCACTGACTCCAGCGCCAGGGCAATCCTGACCTGCCCCAAAACGGCGATAGTCCCAGCGGACGCCTCCTTCGGCCGCAAATCTTCGACCGCATCTGCATTGCCAATGGCAATCGAGCACCGGGCTGATCAACCCGTACCAGCTCATTCCGGACCCACCACATAGCAGGCCACTGGAATTGATAGAGCTGACAACGTAGGAGGCGCGCGGGATTTTCATGAGTTCGCGGGCAGTGCTGTACGCTGGGTCGCAAGTTCACAACCCGACACTTTGTCGGCTTTGTTGTTTGCGGACAGGCTTCGTTGGAGCAATGTTGTGTTGTTGTGCCTCAGCCTGATAGCAGAATTCATCAAAATTGCTTTTCTTCGGGCTTTTGGCCAATTGGCACGAGCTTTGATTCTCACATTTGAGAGTTGGCATCAGGAGCCGAATAGCCGCTTCCGATTATGCCTATCAGAGGAGTTGCCATGAATACCGTCGATCAGCAGACGACACTGGAACAAGTCGCACGACAGCGCATCAGGGACGCCCTCGTACTCGAGGGCGACGCCGATCGCCTAACCCAATTCTATCGGGGATGGGCTGGGGCCTACGATGTGGATGTTGGCTCCGAGGGGTACTACGGCCCGATGATCGTGGCGGAACTAGCGGGCACCGTGCAGGCAGCCTATTTGAGCAGCGAGCGAACTGCCATCACAATCCTGGATGCTGGCTGCGGAACAGGCCTTGTCGGCGTGCAACTGGAACGCCTCGGCTTCGGGCTGATCGATGGGTTCGATCTTTCCAAAGAGATGGCCGAAAAGGCGCGGCAAACCCGAGTCTACCGTCATGTCCAAGACTGTGTCGACCTTAACGGAGTACTCTCTGAGTACGCCGACGCGGGCTATGATATCACGGTTTGCTGCGGTGTCTTTACACTTGGGCACGTTAGACCAGACGGGCTGCGCGAGCTGGCTCGCGTCACGCGCCCGAAAGGATTCATCATCACAAGCATCCGCAAGAGCTACGCCGAGGCCGCATTCTTCGAGGACGAAGCGCGGCGTCTGCAGGATGAGGGCGTTCTTTTACTGGCGCAGTGTCTAAGCAACGGCAGATACGTGGCCGAGGAGCGTGCGGACTATTGGGTCTTTCAAGTGCCCGAGAAGGTCAGCGCGGCAGAGCGACAGGGGTTGTGATCATGCTCTGCCTCGGGAGCGAAACCCTGTTGTGGATGACCTAAAGACGAGTAGGGGTATTTCCAGCACGGTGGCGCGTTTCAGTACTACTTCGCGTCACGATAAATCCAAATGGCCGGCAGCTATGCGTCGGCTTCAATCGGCAAAACAAAGGTGTACTAATGTCCAAAGGTTTAGTAGCCAGACTAGACGATAAGCTGCGCGCAAAACGCGAAAGCTTTGACAAAATACCGGTGGTCGACATCGGACCGCTCCTCAACGGTACGAACAAACAGGTGGTGGCCAGGGAGATACGGTGGGCGCTTTCCAATACTGGATTCATGTATGTGAAGAACCACGGAGTCCCGCAGGATTTCATACAATCGGTGTTTGATGTGAGCCGCAGGTTTTTTAATTTGCCATTGTCGCAGAAGTCGTCACTGCATATTGGCAATTCCGATTCGGCCTTTCGCGGTTACATTGAGCTGTTCGGCGAGAACACCGATCCGGGCAAGACCAAAGACCTCAAGGAGTGCTTCGACTTCGGACCTGAACGTTCGACCTTAGA
The DNA here is from genome assembly GCF_003998035.1 of Mesorhizobium sp. M2A.F.Ca.ET.039.01.1.1. Lineage (NCBI taxonomy): Bacteria > Pseudomonadati > Pseudomonadota > Alphaproteobacteria > Hyphomicrobiales > Phyllobacteriaceae > Mesorhizobium > Mesorhizobium sp. M2A.F.Ca.ET.039.01.1.1. Next base: position 15,859 of record NZ_RZRY01000024.1, read on the forward strand.
AGGTCCCTTTTTTGGTCCTAACCAGTGGCCCTCAGGTTGGCCCGAGTTTCGGGAGCTGACATACAGATACCATCAAGAGATGGTGGGCCTATCGAAAAAACTTTTGCAGGGAATTGCGCTCAGTCTGGACCTGGCGGAAAGCTATTTCGAGGACCTCATGCGGAACCCGATCAGCATTCAGCGGCTGCTTCACTACCCGCCGCAGAGTGGTTATATCAGCGAAGACATGATCGGAATCGGCGCCCACACCGACTACGGCAATTTGACCATCCTTGCACAGGACGACGTCGGCGGTCTTCAGGTCATGAACCGAGACGGCGATTGGGTACAAGGCACGCCGATCCACGGTACTTTCATAATCAACGTCGGGGACCTGCTTCAGCGGCTCACCAACGGTGTCTATCTGGCCAACCTACATCGCGTAGTGAATAGCTCAGGGCGTGAGCGATACTCAATCCCCTTCTTTATCGATGCTGATTTCGATGCGATCATTGAGCCATTGGCCTCATGTGTCACTGACAGCAACCCTCTGCGCTACCGGCCGGTGACTTGCGGCGAACACAAACTCGGGCGTTTCGCAGCAAGTTATGCTCATTTGGCCAAAGCATGAGAGAGCGGGCCGCCGCCTACTCGCGTGACAATACACTGCGGGGTCGAAGCGGCCCAGTCGAACTCAGAAAACGCCATAGGTGGGACAGTATTGTCACGCATTAGTCCCTTGACCGCGCCTTTGAAACTCAATGTGCGCGGCATCTGGCGGCAACAGGGGTTTTGCAGCCACTTCCTGCGGTATGCTAACGCTTTCGAGACCTGGACCCCCGGCTGGCGTGTCACGCGCACCATCCGCAGCAGGATAAACTGCTCGCTTGCAGACGCGTTGTCACCACTTCGCCTGCTGGTCTGTCGGATTCGCTACACACGCGTGATAGGCAATCTCTTCGTTAGCCTCAGTCAAATAGCCGAGAGAAATCAAAATCCTCGGCTGCCGGGCGGGTGAATCGGCACGATTTTTGAGTGTTTCCTGGGAGAGACAGTAGGCGCCGCTGACTGGGACCTAAGGCGCAAAACATGGACAAGCCCCCAACTTCGTAAATTACTTGGAACCATCGGGATTTTAGGAGGACGTTCCGAAAACAGCGAAATTCCAAGCGACCTCTGGCGAAAAGTACTCATCCCTCAATCGAGCAGGCGAAAGAAACAGTATGTCTGATACTCACATAAACCAAGATCTGTCTATTTTGACGGATGACGTCGCGTGCGCAAAGCAGCTCAATGCCCGCAACGTAAAAATCCTCAGCACGGGAGGAGAAAGGGGGCGCGGGGTATTCGCTGCTCGCGACTTCCTGCCGGGGGAAATTGTCGTCATCGGGCTAATTGACCGTATGGAAACGGTTCGAACGACAAACTCCTTTCAACTGGACTGGAATGTCCATGCTCTCTTTCATAAGCCGGCTGTCATTGTGAATCATTGTTGTGATCCAAACTTAGCGATTGTGCCCAATCGCTTCGGGGCCTACGACTTCGTCGCCATTCAGCATATCTCTTCTGGCGCCGAAGTGACGTGGAACTACGCTACATCGGAATTCGAGTGCATTGGGGTATCGGTATGTCTTTGTTCGTCTAGAAATTGCCGAGGCTCAGCCGGAGGCTTCTCCACATTGCCTCGCGATCATCCTCTGCTCGTATCGGGTTTTTACGCACCGTACCTCAAGAAAACCCAAGGCACCTTCCAAGAGAGAGATAGGGTTGCTTAGCCCCAGGGAACGCAACATGCGTCGGATGACCTGCTCGTTGGCAGTGCCGCCCTGACAGTGTTGCGCGCCGCGGTGAGCGTGCGCGGCCTCTGGCCAGTAGCGGACTTCAGATGAACTGCCTTGAACCAACGTGTGCGCACAATCTGTGCAATCCCCTGCGCGTCACCTGTCAATGCCACTCGTCCCCAAAAGTGCCGAAGTAAAATTCCCCAGTTTCGCCGCTCAGGCTGTCCCGGTGGGGGTGTCCATTTTTCGGTGGCCGGCCGCGCGGTCGCGATGGTGAATTTAATGTCGGCAATGTGATGGAGGCTTTTGATCGCAAGTGTTCTGGCATGAGCTCGGCGTGCTGGCGGAGCCGATAACTCGATCCTTCGATCTGGACGACGACCGCATGGTGAAGCAGGCGATCGAGAAGTGCGGTTGCGACGAGGGTCGCCGAAGACCTCGCCCCATTCGGCGAAGCCGCGATTTGAGGTAACAATCATTGCGCCCTTCTCGTAGCGGGCGTTTGCGAGTTGGAAGAACAGATTGCCGCCACCGTGGACGACGGGCAGGTAACCGAAGCGTCGACGCTCGTGCGTGAGGTCGCGCAGCCGACCACGCAGCTGTGTCTCTGGCGGTCGGCCAGACTGGTATCAATCATCTTGCGATCGGCGCCGACGAAGGACAGGCCCGACGCTCCGATAGGCCCATGACGGCCTGCAGATGCGCTACGGATTCGCGCTTGGCGGCGGGTCCTAACTTTTTTCGACAGAAGCTCGCGCACTGCCGAGGCTTCGAGCGTCGGCGAGCAGCTTCTTTAGCTTGGCGTTCTCGTCTTCCAAGGCCTCAGGCGCTTGGCGTCGGAGACGTCCATCCCGCCATACTTGGCCTTCCAGCTATACAGCGTCGCCTCGGAGATCCCGTGCTTGCGGGCAAGATCGCCAGCCTTCGCACCCTCTTCATGCTCGCGCATAACCGCGATGATCTGCTCTTCCGTAAATCGCTTTGTCTTCATCAGTCCGTAATCAAGGACCCTGACTCTAGTCTCAGATGGAGGAAATTCTCAGTGGCAGGTCTGTATTCAGGTGCTGCTGCCCCATCGCAGTCTGGCGCGAGGACTCTAAACGCCCAGACCGACAGCAACTGACAAAATGGCGGATTCGAAACAAACACCTGACAAAAATGTCCGCATCATTACACATGGATGTTTTCAAAGGTAAATTAATGCCGTCAGCGGGCGTTCAGCGCGCTGGCACGGCCTTTGCTGGTTGAAATGCGGCAAAACTGATTGACGGCTGACTGCATCGAAGCCCGCCTGACGATAGAGGCCTCCTTTCAGTCGACTCGGTGCACCGTCTCTCAGGGAACAGCTTGCCATAAAGCCGCGCAGCTTTGGGATGGCGTTGGAGAGCAATATGGTTTTGCAGATGGGGTCGCCGGCTCCTTCGATCAATGTGGAGACTTGGGTGCGCGGCGAGCCCATCGCACATTTCCAGCCCGGCAAAGTATACGTCGTCGAATTTTGGGCAACTGGGAGTGAACCATGTGCGGCGGCGATGCACCATCTGATGCAGATGCAGGAAAGGTTCAAGCACAGTGGGCTCGAGGTCATCGTGGTCGCGGCTCATGAAGGCGCGCTATCGACGGTTGAGGCGCGGGTCAAGCTGGACGCGTGGTTGACCGAAAAGTGCTCGAACCTGAATTTTCCGATCGCGTTCGACCATACGGGCCAAATGAAAAAGCGTTGGATGGAAGCAAGCTTTTCTGGCGAATTTCCGATCTTGTTTGTAATCGATGCAGACGGTCGTATCGCCTATATCGGTCACGCTACTCGACTTAACGAGGTCTTGGCGAGAGTGCTCAACGGCCGCTGGCGCACCAGCGACGCATCGAAAGTCGACTCGAAGCGGATCGCCGAGCGCGAACAAGCGTTGACCAAGTCAATTAATAGGAGATTTTGGGCCGCAGTGAGAAAAGAGGACTGGGAGACGGCACTCTCAGCAGTCGAAGAGGGCAGCGCCTTGATGCCCGACGACATCAACTTCCGCTTGGCTCAGGCGCATGTATTGCTTCACAGAATGCAAGACATGCCGGCCGGGTTGCCTGTCATACGCCAATTGGCTCGCGACGCGATCGAAAGGAACTCCGAGCATTGGCTGCTGGCAACATTAGACCAACTTTTCGGTCCGGCGCACGACCACTCGCACTTTCCGTCTCATGAGCGCTTCGCGCTCGGCAAAGAGTTGGCCGAGCATATCCTGGCACGCAATCCACTCCAAGGCGACGGCCACAAGTTCCGGACTTATCCGGCGGTGGCTCGATACTATCACGAGAGCGGCAACCAAGATCGTGCGATTGAGCTAATCGAGTTCGCACTGAAATCGCTGGACAGTGCGGACCCTATGCTGGACGAGCTGAAACAACACCTTCTACCGAACTTGCTGCAGGCCTTAGCCAACTACAAGGGTGAGGAGGTTTATTACGGCGCCCTCTGTGCGGCTCCGCAAAGCAATGTCCTGAAGGCACGATCGCAGGGCGGGCCGAGGAGAAAGCATAAAAGGGTTTGATAGCAAGAAGGGCTTACGGGCCAATTCGTTCAGGCATATGGGTCCATCGCAGCTGAATTGGCATCAATATACAGGGTGTTACTAAACATGTTCTGAGGATGCCTTTGAAACCCATGAAATCATGGTGGTATGGGACAAAGCCCGGGCACCTAACGAAGAAAGAAGCGTCAGCGCAGATGCTCGCATTTCAGTTCAAATCGACTAAGAGCAACGAATCGCGGCGCCGGACCGGGCTCGTGCGTCGCGCACGGCCATCAGGTTGGGCCTTCGGAGTCAGAGACGCCTATTCATCTTGCGGCCGCTTAATGGTCGCATCGCCGACGGGGTGGAGTAGGCCTTGACCACGCGGGAGAAGGTGTCCGGATTAAACCGGCCTGCGCGTGCGTCTCGCGTCGGCATGCTTGTAACGGTGAATGGCGAAAGGGCAGCCGAATGAAGCGTTTTATGGGGAAGGTCGCCTTAGTGACCGGGGCTAGCCGCGGCATTGGGGCGGCAATCGCCGACAGACTTGCCAGCGACGGGGCCAGAGTATTTGCGGTTCAGCTCGAGGCGACCGGTCATAGAGAAGGGATAGTCGCGGACCTTTGCGACCCCGGCGTTCCGAACATGGTAATTGACCATGTCGTTCGACAGGCTGGCCGCCTCGATATCCTGGTCAACAACGCTGGGTGCATGGTTGAAGCAAGGGTAGATGATACCGGGCTTGACGAGTGGCGACGCACAATGGCGCTGAATCTTGATGCTCCTTTCCTGCTGATCCGTCGCGCCATGCCTCATCTTCGCAGAAGCCGTGGCTCAATCGTCAATGTTGGCTCGATAGAGGGATTGGCCTCTAACCCAGGGCACGCGGCATATTGTGCCTCGAAGGCTGGGCTGCATGGCCTTACACGCGCCGTAGCGGTGGACGGCGGGCAAGACGGGGTGCGCTGCAATGGCGTAGCGCCTGGTTGGATCGATACGGATCTCAATGTCGATTTCGTCGCCGCTTTGCCCGAGAAGGCACTGGAACGGCTTGGTACCATTCATCCGTTGGGCCGAACAGGCCGCGTTGAGGAAGTTGCCGCCATGGTCGCATGGATTGCCTCCGACGAAGCTGCATTCGTCACCGGCCAGATTTTTGTCGTAGACGGTGGCCGAACTGCCAAGTTAAGTCTTCCGTGACGGTTAGTCGTATTTCGAACTGGGGCGGGCCGCTGGAACGCCATCCTCCCGCTGGCACCTGCCTTGTCGCTATCAGCCGCGACGTCGAGAACCGGGTCCGTCTGATGGTAAAGGAATATGGCGCCCAGTTCCGCCGCTCGGCAACGTCAGAGAATGATTGCCTACGGACATCTGCTGGGGCCAATCTCCGAGGCGGCGGTGCATTTAGGGTGAAATTTGCCGTGAACAGGAGAAGGCTCGATGGCAAATCTGGTCCTTCTACGTGGAGACGAGCGCCCCCGCCGCGGCGTGTTCGAGCGAGAGAGCATGCAATGTTCGCATGCCTTGGCGATGTGTTGTTTAGCGGCGCTGAGCTTGCTGCCATGCCTTCACCGCTAGGGCTGAACCAGGCGCGGATGTCCATGTGGGACCCAGCTCTCCTGGACCAGGAGGCATCTCATGCCGGTCTTGGCGGCGACCGCAGCGACCATGCGCGTATGGTTGGACTGCACGCCACCGGTTGTGACGAGCGTATCGGGCATCTGGCGCGATCGCGTCGGGCGGCGTCGTCATGAGCCAGGCGGTGCTGATCGCTGTCGGCATCGATTGGGACGGCCGGCGCCAGATCTTGGCCGTCGAGATGGCTAATCGCGAAAGCCGCTCGGCCTGGAGGGATTTCCTCGTCGCGCTGAAGGCGCGCGGGCTCAGGGGCGTCGAACTGGTCGTGTCCGACGATCATGCCAGCCTGGTGGCGGCGATCGGCGGGGTGATCCCCGAAGCCCGCCTGGCAGCGCTGCTACGTGCCTCAGGAACGCGCTCGATCACCTGCCGAGAAATCGTGGCGATGATTGCCTGCAGGAGTTGCGCTGGCTCTACGACCGCGCGATCTCGCCGAGGCCAAGGCCGATCTCGCCGCATGGCTTGCCAAATGGTCGGGCCGCTATCCGCGACTGACGAGCTGGGGAGAGGAGACCATCGAATGCACGCTGACCTTCTTTTGCCTGCCGCGCCAGCACCACAAGCACCTGAAGTCCACCAACATGCTGGAACGCCTCAACGAGGAAATCCGCCGGCGCACCTATGTCGTGCGCATCTTCCCGAACGCCGAAAGCTGCCTGCGCCTGGTCAGGGCGCTGGCCGTCGAAACCAACGAAAACTGGATGGAGGCCAACCGCTACATCAACATGGATGACCTGCGCGAGCACAAGAAGCTTGCTTTGCGCCAAGCCGCATGACCAGCTCAGAAAGAGCACGCGGCCGAAGTAGCCGGCCTGAAGCAGCAGCGAACAGGCCAGCGTCGTGACGACTGCCACACGGAGAATCCAAAGCGAAGTAAACCATCGACGCATTGCTGCACAGGACCAGCCCCACGAGCCGACAAAAAGATGAAGTGCAACGCCGTTCTCCTGGTTTTCGCCAGATCATGTTGCGAGCTGGTCGGCCGCAACATGCGTCTGGCAGTTCTTGGGGCAGACGCGGCCGCAGGCTCCGCAGCCGATGCAGCGGCCGGCATCATCGACAACCATGATCATGCGATTGAGCTTGCCGTCGAAATCGTCGTCCTCGTCATCGCAGGGGCCGAGGATTTCACCCGCATCATCAACGCCGTGAAGATGCATGACATCGCGCGAGCAGACCTTGAAACAACGGCAGCAGCCGATGCAGGTTTGCTATCGATGGAGGTCAGGTACGGCGGCATCCAAATGGAGCCGTCACGGGTGGTGAATGTGCGCATCATCCTAAATTCTTCATTGAAGCGAGTTCTCTCTTGGCAACATCCAACTCGGCATAAACGGCTTGGGTTTTCTCGGCGACTTCCTGTATGTCGGCCCACTTGCCCGGCAGACCCTCGACGAGGTCCTGCAATGCCATCTTGGCAATAGCTGCACGCAACTGGAGCTTTCGGACTTTCTTCCTCATCCTATCTAGGTCTGACATAGATCCTTTCTGGAACAATGGTTTTCTTGATGCGCTCCATCTCGGGCTAGGCTTCAATGGCTGCAGTCGCATCGTCGACCAGTTTCGTACCGGCCTCAGCAAGTTTGCGGAAAGTCTCGAAGCCGAACCGGTGGACGTCTCGACAGAACGCCCAACCGCTGGAAGCCCGCAGGGGCTTCATTCCAATTATTGGCGACGTCGACACGCCGGAGCGCTCCTCGATCGCAAGCGCTACGGCGGTGTAAAACATGTCGAGCCTCCACAGCGCGTCAGGATCGGGATCGCCGCCAAAGGGTACCGCACGTTGCTGTTGCTTGGTGATGATGAACTCGGCCAGCAGCTCGGCATCCGAATGGCCTTCCCATAAGCCGAAGGAATCCTGAGTACGAATGAGCCGCAGGAGGCATTTGACGAACGGGGAAGCAAGGGCCTCGCCGTCCCCGTGGACAGCAGGGCCAACCGGTTCATGAGGAATTTCGCTTTTCCCCAATTTCAGTACTCCTCTTGAAGGACGATCTCTTTTTCTGCGATGTGTGGTTCGGGCGCTTGCGTGGGCGGGGAATGGCTTGGGCGAGCCGATCCCACGCAACAGTGTCCCGTGGCCGACCTCGAGCACGTCCACCAATGCGAGACCTTTCACCGCGGCGCGAACGCCTGCGCCGCGGTTCGACCCGAGGTAAACGCAATGGAAATTCCACCTGCCGCAAGCCGCGCACTTTTGCGGCATCGACGTTATTGCTGCGAAGTGCGCCTGGGCGGGCGGATTTGCCGGTGTTCAATTCCAATTGTCAGTCCCTTCGCGATTCTTGCTCAGGAAGTGACAGCGTTTTGAGTTTCGGAAGTCTTGTTTTGCGGAGCCACACAGAGACCCGCGTGACAGGCAGGCTCACCCGTGTAGTTGGCCAGGGCTTGGAGCAACGAGGTGAGGTAGCGCTGTTTGGTTTGGTCCGGCACTGGCTCCGAATGGTCCAGCGATTTGAGTGCCACCTCGATCAACTCGATTGCGCGGTCCTTGTTGCCGCTCTCGTAATAATACTGAGCGACCGGAAAGTAACACCCGAATTTAAAGTCTCCATCGCCTTGCGGAGGATTAAGTTCCAGGATCTGTTCGGAGAGCTCCTTGCCCATCGCAAAGCGATCATCATGCGGAAGATGGGAGTTGTCGATCGTGGGATGGAAGAGTTGGTTCAGCGCCATCACCACCCAAGACATCGCTTCGAACTTTTTGTCGATCGCGTCCTCGACCAATTCTCGCATGACCGGCATGCCGGTCTTGATGTCGCGCAGCTTGTGAAGCAGAAGATCCGCATGAATCTGCCGAAAATCAAAAGAGTCTGGCATCAAGGCGAGGCCTTCTTCGATGGCCAAGAGCGCCGCCGTCCAATTCTCGGCCTGCATCGCCGGCTCAAGTTTGGCGTATATCGGCTGACTCAGCGACGATTCGCGCACACGCGAGATTCGCTTTGCATCGACGGCTTTCGCTTCATAGCTGCTGCGCCAGCTGCCGTTAAGGACTTTCGGCAAAACGTCATCGAGAGGTGCCGGGTGGCCGATATAAGCGATGTGGCCGTCGCGGTCGACCACGAACGAGGTGGGAATCCCGAACGAAGAGCTGGGTTCCAGCCAGAGCTTTTTCATTTCGCCAGTGCAATCGAACGCTGTCCGATAATTCAGATTCGGGAACTTCTCGGTCAGCCAGGCATCCACGTTGGTCCGCGCTTCGTCCGCGGTTGCAGCCTTTTCGCAAGCTGCGACTCCGATAATCTCAAATCCGCTGTCTTTATATTTCTCCTGCAGTTCGATCAAATGGGGCATGGCGTGGACACATGGTCGGCACCAAGTCGCCCAAAATTCAACGAGGTAGACCTTGCCGGGCCGAAGGCTCGTGAGGGGCTCGCCACGCAGCCAGTTCTCCACTTTCAGCGCAGGAGCCGGGGACCCCATACGCAGTTCCATCTTGGTGTCCAAAGTCATTCCACACCTTTCGTCTCTTTTGTCGCGGAATATTTTCCAGTCAAAATCGGACACGGTCTCGAGGGCATTGCCCCTCTCGCTTGCTTCAGCGG
>NZ_RZRY01000250.1:0-8395 GCF_003998035.1 Mesorhizobium sp. M2A.F.Ca.ET.039.01.1.1
CCGAGAACGACGAAAAAACCACCAGGGCCGGCCTCGGGGCGATCTTCGCAAAGGACGAACCCCCAACCGCCATACTGGCGATGTCGGACCGCATGGCGCTGATCGCCATCGACTGGCTGAAAGCGCGGGGCCTGGACGTCCCCGGCGGCGTCTCCATCGTCGGTTTCGACGGCGTGCCGGACGGCGCGCTGTGCACGCCCGCGCTGACCACGATCGCCCAGCCTATCACCGAGATCGGCCGCCGCGCCGCGCGCATGATCCTCGATCATGACGGTACGGTGCGGCGCGAGACGATGGGTGTCGAACTGATCGTCAGAGCCTCGACCGGCCCGGCCCGCACAGGCTGAGCGCTCTTGCGGCGTCGCGCAATTGCGAGCGGAAAACCGCTCCGCACTTCTCCTGAAATTGCTTCAGTATCCTCCCGCCCTTGCCGGCACCGGCTGCGCGCCGAACGGCCTGCTTGGAGCCTCCCCGCGCGCTTCCTTGGCGCGGGACGGCCCAAGACCGGCAAGCCATTCAAGGTAGAGCGCAAGCGCGAACTGCATGGCGATGCCGGCCGCGATCAGCAGCGTATCGTAAGCCGGGCCGCCCGGGTTGATCAGCTTCAGCACCTGCGCCGACATCGCAAGCAGCGTGCCGGCGATGAACACCGGCAGCGAGCGCTTGCCCAGAATGGCCAGCGGATTGTCGGGCCTGACGCGGAAGAGGTTGGAGACAGCCGGCAACGCGACGATCAGGTAGCTGATGGACAGAATGTGCAACAGCCGCGGCAGCGACAGGAAGGTCTTGTCGAAACCGCCGATCACCACCGGCAGATTGAACCAGGTGATCTGGCCCCAGAGCGGGCTGTGCACCCAGATCGCCGCGCCGACCACGTAGATGCCCGCGGCGCCAAGCAGCCACGGATTGATCGGGATTCGCCCGCCCCGCTTCACATGCAGCATGGCGGCAAGGCCGATGTTGAAGACGAACTGCCAGGACAGCGGGTTGAGGAACCAGAGGCCAGGCTCCGGGTAGTTTGGCGGCGCGATCTGCCAGATGCCGGCGACGAGCCAGAGCAGGCCTGACACGATCAGCGCCGTCACCGGCCTATGGCTGACGAACAGCACGAAAGCCGGCGCCGCCAGAAGCAGCGCCGCATAGACCGGCAGGATGTTGTTGTAGCCGAGCTGGTGGCCGAGCGTGACGATGCCGAGCAGCACCTGCGGCGTGTTCTTCATCAAGGGCTCGATGTTTATCATGGTCAGCATTTCCGGCCGGTGCGCGAACAGCGCGGCGGCGCAAAACAGCGCGATCACCACCATCGTGATGACGATGTGAGCGATGTAGAGCACGCCGGCGCGCCGCCACATCTTCAGGGTCGCGAGCAGGCGGCCGCCCGGCTTGAACTTCGTGCCGTAGGCCAGCGCCACCGAGATGCCGGAGATCAGCACGAAGGCTTCGGCCGCGTCGGAAAAGCCGAAATTCTTGTAGGTCCAATTCTCGAAGACCGTGCCCGGAACGTGGTCGACGAAGATGGTGAGCAGCGCGAGCGCGCGCAGCACGTCGATACGTGTGTCGCGCTCTCCGATACGCTTGTCGCGTTCGTTGGAAACAGGGGTGGTCATCGACAAAAGGCCTCAAAGCTGGTTGTTCATAGCCAGCAATGCGACCCCCGGGGCGCACCGCTTCGATTCCTCCCGCGGGAGGTATATCGGCGCTGAAACGGACTGAAATGCGCCTGGTTCAATCAACTTTCGCGGAGCGCGAAAATATTCCGTTTTGAAGCCGGCAAATCAACGAATCTCTCATGGAATCAAATGGATGTGAGCGTGTCCGAATATAGCGATGAAAACAGTATCCTGCACAGTGATCTTGGCTTCCGCTACCGCGTGGTGACGCCGGCAAAGTCGACCGGCAAATGCCTGTTTGTGCTGCACGGATCGGGTGTGGACGAAACGACACTCATCCCGCTTGCAAAGAAGATTGCGCCCGACGCGACGCTGGTTGCCGCGCGTGGGCGCATCCCCCAGGACGACGGCTTCCGCTGGTTCGAGCGAATCACGCCGACAAGTTTCGAACAGACCAGCATCCGCAAGGAGACCGCCGCCTACGCCGAATTCGCCCTAGAGGTATCCGAGCGCCATGGCCTCGACCCGCCGCGCGCGGCCTTCCTTGGCTATTCGAACGGCGCCAACGTCGTCTCCAGCCTGATGCTGCTCCATCCTGGCCTGGTCCGGCAGGCGGCGCTTCTGCGAGCGATGCCGGTGCTCGACACTTCGCCGATGACCGATCTCGGCGGAACACGTGTCTTGATCATCGCCGGCGCCGCCGACCAGGCCTACGGCCCATTCGCCCCGGCGCTGGTGACGCTGTTCAGCGAACGCCGCGCCGAGGTCGACGCGCGCATCGTTGCTTCGGGCCATGAATTCGGCGCCGCCGACGCCGCGATCGCGCGGCAGTGGCTGGCAGGTCCCATGCCGACGGCCTGACCGCGCCGCCAGCCGGGCGATGCTGCCTTTAGACGGCAGGCGCGGCCCGTGGCGGCTCGAGGAATTCTACCCTCGTCCCATCCGGTTCCAGGCATCCAGGCCTGCGATCTTGTAGGCTTCCGCCAGCGTCGGATAGTTGAAGGTGTTGTTGACGAAGAAGTCGACCGTGCCACCGAGATTGATCACCGCCTGGCCGATATGAATGAGCTCGGTGGCGCCCTCCCCGACGATGTGGGCGCCGAGCAGGCGGCGCGTCTCGACAGAGAACAACAGCTTCAGGAAACCGCTTGAGACGCCCATGATATGGCCGCGCGATGTCTCGCGAAAACGCGCCAGGCCAACCTCATAAGCATCGCCGCTCTCGCGCACCTGCTCTTCCGACAGGCCGACCGTCGAGATCTCCGGCACGGCGTAGATGCCATAGGGAAAGCTCTCCGGCGGCGGCGGCAGGTTGACGCCGAAGGCGTGCAATGCCGCCACCCGGCCCTGCTCCATCGAGGTCGAGGCAAGGCTCGGGAAGCCGATGACGTCGCCGGCCGCGTAGATGTTAGGCACGCTGGTCTGGAAGGTCTGCGGATCGACCTTGACTCGGCCTCGGGCGTCAGCCTCGATGCCGACCGCGTCGAGGCCGAGGCTGGCGATGTTGCCGGTGCGGCCGGCGGCGTAGAGCACCATCTCGGAGCGGATGGTGCGGCCGTCGGCGAGCGTCACCTCGGCATAGTCGGGTTTGGAGGCGATCTCCTTGACCGAACTGCCGAGCCGGATGGTCATGCCGCGGTCGCGCATCTGGTGGATGAAATCGTCGACGATCTCGCGGTCGATGAAATCCAGGATCGAGTTGCGCGGCTCGACCAAGGTCACCGGCACGTCGAGCGCCGAAAAGATGGTGGCATATTCGACGCCGATGACGCCGGCGCCGATCACCGTCAGCGTGCGCGGCAGGTGGTGGAGTTCCAGCATCTCGTCGCTGTCGAAGATCCGCTTCCGGTCGAAGGGCACGTCGGCCGGCCGGTGCGGCCGGGTGCCGACGGCAATCAGCGCGTTGGCAAAGCCAACCTCGCTGTAATCGCCATTGTCGGCGGTCAGGCTGGCCTTGTTCGGCGTGAGGAATTTAACCGCGGCGCGCGCGCTCCTCACGGTGTTGCGCATGAACTGGTGCTGCAACACCTCGACCTCGTGGTCGAGGGTCTTGTGCAGCCGCTCGACCAGATCGCCGATCGAAATGTCCTGCTTCACCCGGTAGCCGCGGCCGTAGAAGCCGCGCTCGCGCCAGCCCGAGAGATTGAGCACGGTCTCGCGCAACGTCTTCGACGGAATGGTGCCGGTATGCACCGAGACGCCGCCCAGACGCCTGCCCCGGTCGACCACCAGGACGGACTTGCCCAGCTTGGCCGATTGCACGGCGGCGCGGCGTCCCGAAGGGCCGCTGCCGATGACCAGCATGTCGTAATCCATGAACCCCTTCCCCGCATCTTGTGCGCCGCAACAAGCTAATCCGGCGGCGGCGTCATATTCAACTGCCTATCGCGTCTGCCTACCGCGGAAACTCTGGAAGAAGCGGCCATATGAACCGTAACCCGACGGCAACGCTTGCGTGCAATGGTGATAAGCGAGGGAACCACGGGGTGGCTGAGCTTTCATGTCCAAAAGCGATACCTTGCCTGGCACAGCGACTGGAATTCCTGTCTGACCTACAGACCCACCCGGTCTTCGTGGATCTGCGTGAAGGCCTGTTTCGTTTCATCGCGCTGCTCGTCGCCGCGATCTTCGTCTATCGCGGCGTGAACAACGTCATCGTCGATCCGGGCCGCCTCAACGTCCTGCTGCTGACGATCTCCGAGACGCTTACCTTCATCTGGCTGCTTCTGGCGCGGCGGCCGATTGTCCGCGACTGGAGTCCTTTCACGGTATTCATTTCGCTGACGGCGGGTTTCGGCTCGGGCTTCGTCTCGCTTCAGGAGGGCGCCGCCATCATTCCGTTGTCTATCGCGGCGCCACTGCAGTTGCTGGCCTTGTGGCTGGTGATCTGGGGCAAGATGTCGCTCGGCCGGTCCTTCGCCATCCTGCCCGCCAATCGCGGCGTCGTCACCGGCGGGGGGCTACCGCTACGTGCGGCAGCTGACGGAAGAATATCGCCACTATCTCGGGCGGGTTCGCTACAGGCTCTGTCCCGGCATTTTCTGAGATCACGCCGCCCGCCCGCTGGCACGTTCCTTGAATTCCGGGCCACTCTCACCATTTGAGAATGGGGCAGGCATCCTTATGCGGATGCGGCGATCGAGGAACGGACATGAACGCACGCGTTTTGGATGGTGAGATCATTACGACCAGGTTCGAGGACACCCGCGCCTATCGCGGGGTGCGGACAAGGCGGATCTTTGCCTTCCTGCTCGACTATTTCTTCGTCGCGCTGCTGACCATTCCCTTTGCCATACTGGTGGCCATTCTCGGGCTTTTGACCTTCGGCCTCGGCTGGGCGCTGTTTTCGGTGCTGGTGCCGATGGTCGCCATCCTCTACATCTGGAATACCTTGGGCAGCCGCGACCAAGCGACAACCGGCATGAAGATCATGGGCATCCGCCTGGAGAAGCTCGACGGCAGCCGTATCGACGGCATGACGGCGGTGGTGCATTCCGTTCTGTTCTGGGCTGCCAACGTCATCGTGACGCCGCTGGTGCTGCTGGTCACGCTGTTTTCCGACCGCAAGCGCACGCTGCACGACCTTTTGCTCGGCACCGTGGTCACCCGCACCGACATCTGACGGTGTCCAGGGTCGCGTCCATCGAACCGCCGCGCCGCCTGTGCCCAAATATGAACAGGCTTGGGCCGCCGCGCCCGCACAATCCTGTTGAATTTTTCGCCGGCCGGGCCAAAGGTAGGGCGATTCGCAGGAGCGTTTCCAAGATTAGATGACGCAGCATCCGACACAGTCGCCGCAGTTCTTCCTGACCGCGCCGTCGCCGTGTCCCTACCTGGAGGGACAGTTCGAGCGCAAGGTGTTCACGCACCTTGTCGGCGACAAGGCGCCGGAGATGAACGACCTGCTGACGCAAGGCGGCTTCCGGCGCTCGCAGAACATCGCCTACCGTCCGGCTTGCGAGTCCTGTCGCGCCTGCGTGTCGGTGCGCATCCTGGCGCAGGAATTCGATCCCAGCCGCAACATGCGCCGCGTCATCCAGCACAATGCCGATCTCGTCGGCGCCATGCATGACGCGCAGCCCTCGACCGAGCAATACTCTCTCTTCCGCAGCTATCTCGACGCCCGCCATCGCCGTGGCGGCATGTCGGACATGACCGTGCTCGACTATGCGATGATGGTGGAGGACACGCATGTCGACACCAAGATCATCGAATACCGGCGTCGTGGTCCTGATACCTTCATAACCGGCAAAGGCCAGGGCGAACTGATCGCCGTGGCGCTCACCGACAAGATGGCCGACGGCCTGTCGATGGTCTATTCCTACTTCAATCCCGACCTCGAGGACCGTTCGCTCGGCACCTTCATGATCCTCGACCACATCGCCCGTGCCAAGGCGATGGGCTTGCCCCACGTCTATCTCGGCTACTGGGTCAACGGCTCGCGCAAGATGAACTATAAGATGCGATTCATGCCGCAGGAGCATCTCGGCCCGAAGGGCTGGGAACGCTACGACCACGAAGCGGTCAGTCGCTGAGCCGCCCAACGCTTCACCCTTAAACTGTTTCAAGGAGGAGGACGCTGGTCTTTCGGCCGGCAGGCTGGAACGACCGCGTCACGGCCGCTTTGCGTCCCCTCAAGTTGCTTGCGAGATTGCCCGCATGCCCACCCATACCGACCACCAAAAAGGTCTGCTGATCACCGCCATCGGTGGCCTCACGCTGACCGTCGACATACCGCTGATCCGGCTTGCCGACGGCGCACCCTGGACGATCATGCTGCTGCGAACCGGCACCACCTTGCTGGCGGGGCTGGTGATGTGGGCGATCTGGAGGTCGCTGGACAGGAACGCGCCGAAGCTCATCCCGGGCTGGTCGGGGCTCGCCGTTGCTGTCTGCTACGGTTTGACCGGCATAAGCTTCGTCACGGCCGTCTATCATACATCGACCGCCGACCTTGTCTTCATCCTGGCCTTCAACACCGTTTTCGCGGCGCTGCTGTCGTGGCTCTTCCTCAAGGAACGACCGCGGATTGCGACCGTAATCGCCATGTTGGCGATGATAATCGGCGTGCTGATCATTGTCGGCGGCTCGGTCGGAACCGGGCATCTGTTCGGCGATTTCATGGCGCTTTGCTCGGCCTTCTTCGTTGCGCTCGCCATCACCATCTCGCGCGCCAGCGGCAAGGACATGGGCTTCACCGGGCTGGTCGGCGTCATCCTGCCGCTGGCGCTCGCCGCCTTCATGGTTTCGGGCGAAGGATTCCACGTGAACGCGCCGTGGTGGATCATCTTCAACGGCGCCGTGATCATGCCGATCTCGTTTTTCTGCCTGGCCAATGGGCCGAAATACATTTCGGGGCCGGAGGTGGCGATGTTCTATCTTCTGGAGACCGTGCTGGCGCCGATCTGGGTCTGGCTGATCTTCGCCGAGGCTCCCACGCGCAACAGCCTGATCGGCGGCACGATCCTGATCGTGACGCTGGTGGCGCATTCGCTGTGGCAATTGCATGAGGGCCGCAAGAGGCGGGCGGCGCTTGCCGTGGTTCACCCGGCCTGAATCTTCCTTGGCTCGGCCGCCGCCTCGATCTGGGACGGCGCGCCGGTGTGATCGGCGACCGGGGGAATCTCGTCCATCAATTCCACCTCGCGCAGCCATTCGCGCCAGATGGCGACGAGCAGGGCCATCAGCACCGGGCCGATGAACAGGCCGAGGAAGCCCATCGTCTTGACGCCGCCGATCAGGCCGAAAAAGGTCGGCAGGAAAGGCAGCTTGATCGGCCCGCCTACCAGCTTGGGCCGCAGCGTCTTGTCGACGATGAAGAGCTCGACCGCGCCCCATGTGAACAGCGCAAGGCCGGCGAACAGCTTGCCGCTGGCCGCGAGGTAGATCGAAACCAGGGTGAAGGAGAGCGGCGCGCCGCCGGGGATCAGCGCCATGATGCCGGTGAGCGCGCCAAGTGTCACCGGCGACGGCACGCCGGCGAGCCAGTAGGCGATGCCCAGCACAAGGCCTTCGCCGATGGCGATGATGGTCATACCCGTCACGGTCGAGGAGATGGTCGCCGGCACGACGCGCGAGATGCGCTCCCAGCGCGTCGGCAGGATGCGCTCGCCCAAGCGATCGACCTGGGCCGCGAAAGACTCGCCGTCGCGATAGGCGAAGAACAGCGCGATCATCATGAACAGAAGCATCAGCAGCAGGCTGAACGCACTGCCGCCAGCAGCCAAAGCTCCGCGATAGATGTTTCCGATATTGGAGCCGCTGACCGCCTGGATCACTTCACCGATGCCACCGGGATGGCCAAGATAGGATGTCCACTGCCCGTTCAGCCACTCGCCGATGACCGGCATGGTGGCAATCCAGCCCGGCGTCACCGCGCCATGCCGGTTGGTCTCGATCGCCCAGGTGACCCACTCGCGCAGCTCGTTGATGGCGTAGGTGCCGGCCAGCGCGATCGGCACCACCAGGAAGGTTAGGATGAAGAGGATCGCAAGCGTCGCGCCTATGGTGCGGTTGCCGCCGACGGCGACGAGCAGCCGGCGGTAGAGCGGCCAGCTGGCGAAGGCGATGACGAGCGCGGCCAGAACCGGGAACAGGAAGCCGTGGAAGAAATAGACGCCGGCGGCGGCGATCAGCACCAGAAGCCAACGTGCCGCCGACAGCGGCGGGATGACGGCAGCCCTGAGCGGCGTCGACAGGCCGAACAGGCGCTGCCCCGGCTTCTGGATCTCGGCGCGCTTCAACCCGGCGTTTCTCCCTATCCGATGTTCGATGGATGCTTATGC
>NZ_RZRY01000251.1:0-8394 GCF_003998035.1 Mesorhizobium sp. M2A.F.Ca.ET.039.01.1.1
AAGCTCGACCCCGCCCAGGTCGCGGCAGACGGCGTGGCGACGGTCGCTTATCTCAAGAGCCTCAAGGACGGCAACGGCAAGGTCGGGGCGGTCGGCTTCTGCTGGGGCGGCGGCGCGGTGAACCAGCTTGCCGTCCATGCGCTCGATCTCAGCGCCGGCGTCGCCTATTATGGCATGCAGCCCAAGGCCGAGTATGCCGCGAAGATCAAGGCGCCGCTGCTCCTTCACTATGCCGGTCTCGACAGCCGGACCAATGCCGGCATCGATGCCTACAGCAAAGCGCTCGACGCCGCGCATGTCGAATACAAGGTCTATGTCTATGAGGGCGCCAACCACGCCTTCAACAACGACACCTCGGCCGCGCGCTACGACAAGAAAGCCGCCGATCTCGCCTGGGGCCGGACAGTGGCGTTTCTGAAGGAGAAGCTGGCCTGACGCTTCGCGCGTCAGGCAACCGCCGGCGCCCAAACCGCTGCAAAGTCGGGCGACAGCGTGAAGCCAGCGGGCGGCGCCGACGCCGGAGGCGGGCGGCGCATGCCTTCGTGCAGATAGCGCAGGGCCGACATCAGCCCGTTCATGGTATAGGGCTTCGATATGACGCCAACCGCGCCGGCGAAGTTCTCAGGAATGCGTCTCGGATTCGCGGTCATGAACACGACCATCGGCTGATCCGACTGACTTACGTGCTCGGCAACCTTGACTCCTGTCGGGCCGTCCGACAGATGAATGTCCACGAACGCGATGTCGGCGCGTTCGGTATCGACCATGGCCTTTGCTTCATCCGACGACATGGCCCAGCCGACGACCCGGTGGCCCGCCTCCTCGATCAGGCTCTCCAATTCCATGGCAAGCAGGGCCTCGTCTTCGACGATGAGCACTTTCAACGGCTGGCTCACGAGATGTCCCTTTTCTGCGCTTCGTTCGGCATTTTGATAAAAACTCGCGTGCCCGGACTTGCGTTCCGCCACTCGACATCGGCACGAAGCTGGCGCCCGAGTTGCCGGATAAGGCGCATACCGAAGGAACCGTCACCGGCGTTCCCGTCCATGCCGACGCCGTCGTCGGAAACTTCAATGATGAGGTGCCCGTCCGGTTGGCTCATCTTGACGCCGATGCTGCCGGGCGTCGTCTCGTCCTTGAAGGCATGCTTCAACGCATTGGTGACAAGCTCGTTCACAATCAGCGCCACCGGCGTTGCCTTGTCGGCAGGAACGACGATCGGCTCCAGGTCCAGTTTCGAACTGATCTGCGATCTGCCGGATGCTGCAAGCAGATCCGAGACAAGGTCCCTGGCGAAGTCGGAGACATCGAACCTGCTTACATCCTTCGACTGGTAGAGTCGGCGATGTACGGTGCTCAGCGCTTCTATGCGTTCCAGCATCGTCGCGAGGGTGTCCTTGACGGCCTCATCCTTGATCATGCGGCGCTGCATCAGGATGAGGGACGAGATCATCTGAAGATTATTCTTCACCCGGTGGTCGACCTCATGGAGCAGCGCGGTCTGCGTTTCGAGCGCAGCTTCGAGCTCTCTGGTCCGCTCCTTTACCGCCTCTTCGAAGCGCTGCTTGTCGGCTACGATGCGCTGCTCGGAGTGCTTGCGGTCGGAGACATCGAGTTGCGAGGCGAAGAAAAACAAAAGCTCACCTTTGTCGTTGTAGACGGGGCTGATGTAGAGCGCATTCCAGAAGGTGGAACCGTCCTTGCGATAGTTCAAAATGTCGATGCTGATGTCGTTGCCCACGGCCACCGCCGTGCGAAGTTCCGCGATGGCAGCCGGATCTGTCTCCGGTCCTTGCAGGAAGCGGCAGTTCCTGCCCATGACCTCTTCGCGTGCATAGCCCGTCAGCCGAAGGAACGAATCGTTGACGAAGACGATCGGGTTGTCCGGTTTGCGCGGGTCGGTGATAAGCATCGACATACGCGTTGCCCGAATGGCCGCCGCGAATGGGTCGCCTTTGCCATGCTCGACATGAAGACTGTCAGTCATGTGCCAGGCGTCTGGTGCTTCCCTTGTGTGTTTCCCGTCCATTGATAACTCCAAGCCTTGACCGCCGCGACAACGGCGCAGACTTGGAATTGGTTCAATCGCAGGTTTGTTGACGCAGACAGGAAAAGTGAAGGAACAAAACCGGAGTTCTTCTAAGTTCCTGCGTGGAAATCACTTTGAGATCTACACGGCTCTGGGCCGATGCATGGCGACGCCGGCGATCACCATTGCGATACCTACACAGTCGATGACGCTCGGCACCTGGCGGAGCACGATGACGCCGATCAATGTTGCCGTGAGCGGCAGGAGCGACAGCATCAGCGCGAAGCTCGCGCGCGGCAGCCTCGCCATGGCGAGCTGGTCGCAGACATAGGGGATGACCGAGGAGCAGACGCCGACGCCGATCGCCGCGACAAGCAGTTGCGGCGACGAGAAGGCGGGCAGCGCCTCGCGGAAGCCGATGGGCAACACGACGAGGAACGCGATCGCCATGGCGGCGCCGAGGCCGGCAATGGCGAGGCCTGCCTGGGCGACGCGATGGCCGATCACGATATAGCCGACGAACAGAGCGCCGTTGAGAGAGGCCCAGAACAGGCCGAGTGGATCGCTCGACCATTTCACGTCGATAAGCAGCAAGGTGCCGATGACCGCGACAGCCAGCGCGGCAAAATTGCGCCGGCTGCGCAGGCCGACCAGCGCGACCCCGATCGTGCCGACGAATTCGATCGCCGCCACCAGCGAGATCGGCAGGCGGTCGAGCGCCAGATAGAACGAGCAGTTCATCACCGCCAGACAGGCGCCGAAGGCCAGCAAAAGCAGTCGCTGAGCGCGGTCGGCGCGCGCAAAGACGCGCCAGGGCCTGGTCAATGGGGCGAAGATGAGAGCGGCGGTGGCGATGCGCAGCCAGGCCATGCCGAGCACGCCGACCTGGTCGAAAAGCAGCACCGCGAAAGCCGGTCCGAGATAGTGGAACACGGCGCTGATGCAGAACCAGACATGCGGCGGCAGCGCATTGGCCAATCCCCCGAGGGCAAGGAGGGGGCGCGGGGCGTCGGTTCTGCCGGCGGCCCGGTTTGCAGCTGGAGTTTGCGTTTGGCTGGTCATGGGCGCATTATCGCAGGCGAAATGCATAACTAATATGTGCGATCGGCGCGCCTTTTGTCATTCTGGATTCCAATGGAAGGCAAAAATATTGAAAAACCTTCGAAATGAAGATGCCGACCTGGACGCCGTGGACCTGAAGATCCTGCGGCTCCTGGAAAAGGACGCGCGCATCAGCACGGCGGAACTGGCGCGCGCGGTCGGGCTGTCGGCGCCGAGCGTGGCGGAGCGCCTCCGCAAGCTGCAGGAGAACGGTGTGATCGAGGCCTATACGGTCAGGATCAACCCGTCCGCGCTCGGCATGAAGCTGTCGGCATGGCTGAGAATCAGGCCGGTGCCGGGACAGCTTTCCGTCGTGGCAGATATCATTCGCGAGCTACCGGAGATCGCGCAATGCGACCGGGTCACCGGCGAGGATTGCTTCATCGCGCTCGCCCATGTCGGCTCGGTGAGCGAGCTCGAGCGGGTGATCGACCGGATCATTCCCTATGCGATGACCAACACGGCCATCATCCAATCGTCACCGGTCGAGCCGCGCTCGCCGCTGGGCGGGTTCAGGCAAAAGTGACGGGGCAGGATGACGGGCGGAGGGGACGAATCAGGCGTGGCCGCGCCGCATGCGCGCCTGGGTCAGAATCGCGCGCCAGCGGATCATGTCGAACGGGATGGGTTCATTGTTGTTGGCGATGTGGAAGATCTCGTTGTCGACGTTCTTCAGCGATCGCCAGAAATCATAGTCGGTGATGCGTGGATCGGCCGCCAAGCGCTCCACCTCGACCTTGATATCGGTTTTCATGCACTGTCCTCGCACCGCATTCCGCCAGCCGCCCGCGCGCAAACCCGGTACGGCGGTTTTCAAACGCGTCACTGAGTCGTTCAACGGACTCAAGCGACTTGTTCACGTTAAAACCTTGGTAAGGTTAACGCGGGCGCGGGGGTTTTCAAGCGCTCTTGCGCTTGATGCCGATCGAGCGCCCGGCGCGCTCGGGCATCGGCAGCGCCGCATGGGCGGCGCGCATGGCTTCGACCTTCGCCATCACGTCGGCCGGGAAGGGGGCGACCCGCGGCCCGGCCATGTCGACATGCAGCGCAAGCTGCTCGGAGGTCGCGGCCAACCAGCCGTCGACATGGCGGATTTCCTGATAGGCCCTGAGCCGCTTCTCATCGTGGTCGATAAGCTGGAACGAGACCTTCACCTTGTGGTCGAGGTGCAGTTCCTGGACATAGCAGACATGGACTTCCGCCGTGTAGATGGTGAGGCGGCGATCCCTTGCGTAGTTCGGCCCCATGCCCATCATCTCGAAGGCGACATCCGAACAGCGGTCGAACAGCACGTTGTAATAGGCCATGTTGAGATGGCCGTTATAGTCGATCCAGTCCTTCTCGATGTCCATCGGGTCGGAAATGAAGGGGGCGGGGATGGTCATCTGATTTTCCTTGATCGTCGCTGGACAGGGCGTGGCGGGTGAGGTTCTCTTTGTTCCGGCGCAATTCCGGACGGAAAACCGCTTCACACTTTTCCTGGAATTGCTTTAGGCATCATCCATAGCTGCATATCAAGAGTGGCCGCTGGTCCATTCGCGGAGGAATTCATGGCTTTGAGCGACCTCAATCCCGTCGAACGCAACGAGGAAGGCATCGCCGCGGTGCTCGGCATCCTCAAGCAGCGCTTCGGCGAGCGCTTCCAGACCGGCGAGGCGATACGCGGCCAGCACGCGCACACCACCACTTATATCCCGACCCAGGCGCCGGACGGCGTCGCCTTCGTCGAAACGACCGAGGACGTGCAGGAGATCGTGCGCGCCTGCGCTGCCCACCGCGTGCCGGTGATCGCCTTCGGCGTCGGCTCCTCGCTCGAGGGCCACACCAATGCGCCGGGCGGCGGCATTTCGATCGACACCTCGCGCATGAACCGGATCCTCGCCGTCAATCCGCAGGACCTCGACTGCACGATCGAGCCCGGCGTGACGCGCGAGGACCTCAACAGGTATCTGCGCGACACCGGCCTGTTCTTTCCGATCGATCCTGGCGCCAATGCCTCGCTGGGCGGCATGGCGGCGACCAGGGCCTCGGGCACCAACGCGGTGCGCTACGGCACGATGCGGGAAAATGTGCTGTCGCTCACCGCTGTCATGGCCGACGGCGAGACAGTGACGACCGGCAAGCGGGCGAAGAAAAGCTCGGCCGGCTACGACCTGACCCGGCTCTTGGTCGGCTCGGAAGGCACGCTCGGCATCATCACCTCGCTGACGCTCCGGCTTCAGGGCATTCCGCAGGCGATCTCCGGCGGCGTGTGCCCCTTTCCGAGCTTGGAGGCGGCGTGCAACACGGTGATCGCGACCATCCAAATGGGCATTCCAGTGGCGCGCATCGAGCTGGTCAACGCGCTGCAGATGCGGGCGATGAAGAATTATTCCAAGCTCGACTATCCGGAGAGTCCGTGCCTCTTCGTCGAGTTCCACGGCAGCGATGCGGGCGTGGCCGAACAGGCCGAGACGTTCGGCATGATCGCGAAGGAGAATGGCGGCGGGCCGTTCCTGTGGACCAGCGTCGCGGAAGAGCGGACCAAGCTCTGGAAGGCGCGGCACGACGCCTATTGGTCGTCGCTGACGCTGCGCCCCGGCGCCAAGGGCCTGTCGACCGATGTCTGCGTGCCGATCTCGCGGCTTGCCGAATGCGTCACCGAAACCGAAGCCGACATCGCCGAGATGGGACTGATCGCGCCGATCGTCGGCCATGCCGGCGACGGCAATTTCCACGTGCTGGTGCTGATGGATGTCGACAACCCGGCCGAGATCGCGCTTGCCGAACAATTCGTCGCCAGGCTCAACATGCGCGCGATCGCCATGGAAGGAACCTGCACCGGCGAGCACGGCATCGGCCAGGGCAAGGTCGGTTTCCTCCGCCACGAGCTCGGCCATGGCGTCGACGTCATGCGCACGATCAAGCAGGCGCTCGACCCGCTCAACATCATGAATCCCGGCAAGATTCTGCCGGCGGCGGGGTAACGCGCCGCCCCGGTCTATTCCGCCGCGCCTTCGACCAGCTTCTGCAGCATGGGCCGCGTCGGCGCGAAAAAGGTCGTGCCGGTGTGCGGGGTGGAGAAGTCGAGCAGCCGGTCATAGGCGCCGGGCGGCTCGCCGACATACATGCGCTGCAGCATCTTTTCGATCACCCACAGATAGCGCGTGTAGCCGATGAAATAGGTGCCGAACTCGTTCTGCCCGGGACGACCGAACGGCATGTTGTCGCGCAAAATATCGTATTCATTGCCGGCGTCGTCCTCGATCGTGGCCAGAGACTTGTGCGACTTGCGCGGCTTGTCGTCGTCATCGATCTCGATGTTGTCGATCTTGGTGCGGCCGATGATCTCTTCCTGAACGTGGGTCGGCGTTTCTTTCCAGGCCGCCATGTTGTGCAGGTATTTCTGCACGACGACGTAGCTGCCGCCGGCAAAGTCGCCGTCCTCGTCGCCGACCAAGGCGGAGGCCGGCAGGTCGAGGCCGGTCGGATTCGCGGTGCCGTCGACGAAGCCGAGCAGGTCGCGGGCGTCGAAATAGCGAAAGCCTGAGACCTCGTCGACGACGGTCACGCTGCCGCCAAGGGCGTCCAGCAGGATGCGCTCGAATTCGAAGCACATGTCGGGCCGCTCTGCACGGATGTGGAACAGGAGATCGCCCCGCGTCGAGGGCGCCGAATGCGCCGCGCCCTCGATCGTCGCGAAGGGTTTCAGCTCTCGCGGCCGCCGGTTGGGCGACAAACGGTTCCAGAGCCCGACGCCGACGCCGGCGATGCAGGACAGCCGGCCCGACAGGTCGCGGAAGCCGACATTCTTGACCAGATCGTCGAGCTCGCTGAGCACCGAGGCGGCGGTCGAAAGCGCGGCCTGGTCGCTGCCGACCGTGACGACGAGGAAAATCGCGGCTGTCGACAGCGGAGCGTCGACGCTCTGCGCGTCGATGGGCACTCTATCCCAGTTCTTGCCTGACATCGGGGACGCTCCGTGTTGGGTATGGCGGCCAGGGACGTGGCCGGATGGGCAGGGATTCGCAAAAGAGATATCCCGACGACGAGCGGTCGCGCAACTGGAGACATTGGCGGCTGCCGCACGTTGAATTGCCTCTTTATGGACACGCGGATGCAGGTAGAGTGCGGCTGACTTCAACCTGGGAAACAGATGCTCGCCCGCCTGTTCGTGATCTTCGGTGGCCTGTTCGTGCTGGTGCTGTGCGCGGCGCTGGTGGTGCCGTATTTCATCGACTGGACGGGCTATCGGGGCGATTTCGAGCGCGAGGCCAGCGCCATACTCGGCCGCAAGGTGACGGTGAAGGGCGATGCGACGGCACGGCTGTTGCCGTTTCCCTCGGTGACCTTCTCGAATGTCGAGGTGGCCGGCGGCCCTGAAGGCCAGCCGGCGATGACGGTCGAGACCTTCTCCATGGATGCGGAGCTTGCCCCCTTCCTGCGCGGCGAGGTGCTGATCTTCGACATGCGGCTGGTGCACCCCAGGGCTATCATTAATGTCGCCGGCGACGGCACCGTCGATTGGGCGATCCGGCCTTCGACGCCGTTCGATCCGGGTCAGATCGCCATCGAGAAGCTGACGGTGACCGAGGGACAGATCGAGTTGCGCCATGCCGCCGGCGGACGCAGCCATCTGGTCTCCGAGATCAACTCGACGATTTCGGCCAAGGCGCTCACCGGTCCATGGCGCATGGACGGAACGCTGCGCTTCGACGGCCTGCGCGCGGACGTCTCGGCCTCGACCGGCAAGGTCGAGGCCGACGGCCAGATGCGGCTCAGGCTCAAAGCCGATCCCGGTGCCTATCCGCTGATCATCGAGACCGACGGCAATGCCGGCATCGTCAAGGGCGCCGCGGTCTATTCCGGCCAGTTCAAGATATCGGGCGCGGACAAGAACTCGGCCGAGCTGCGTGGCAATGACGGCCAGCCGGTCAAGATCAGCACCGGCAAGCCCGACCCGGGCTTTCGGCTGAACGGCAAGTTCGCGCTCGACCACCAGAAGCTCAATGTCGACGAGTTCCGCTTCGAGACCGGGCCGCTCGACAATCCCTATACCGCCGACGGCAAAGCCTCCGTCGATCTCGGCCTGAAGCCGCATTTCGCCGTGGAGGCCAGCGGCGCGCAGGTTCAGTTCGACGAGGCCGTCGGCGGAGCCGCCGGTTCGGGTTTCACACTCGATCAGCGCATCGCGGCTTTCGAGCAGACGCTGCAGCACATGCCGAAGCCGACGATACCGGGCACGCTCGAGGTGCGGTTGCCGGCGGTGGTGGCGGGCGACACGA
>NZ_RZRY01000252.1:0-8389 GCF_003998035.1 Mesorhizobium sp. M2A.F.Ca.ET.039.01.1.1
TCCGCGCGCAGGACCTGTTCCAGGTCGCGCTCAGCCGCGCGCCGCTGCTGCCCGTCAATGTCGAGGTCTATGACGGCAAGCCCGAGGCCGGCAATCTTTTGTTCCGGTCGGAAGCGCCGCCGGCGGAACGCATCGGGGCGAAGCTTCTGGCGCGCCGCGATATCGTTGTTGCCGGCCGGCCCTGGACGCTGCTGTTTAGGCCGACAAGCGCCTTCGAGCTACCATCCTCGCGCGCCATTCCGGTTATGCTTGGGCTGTTCGGCCTGCTGCTTGCAGGGGCCATCGCCCTGGTGGCGCGTTATCAGGAGCGTGCCTATGACGCCAAATCGGCGCTGCACGAGGCGACGGAAAAGAGCCTGCTGGAAAAGGACCTGATCCTGCAGGAGATGAAGCACCGCATCAAGAATTCGATCACCCGCGTGCTGGCGATCGCGCGGCAGACGGCCTCGCAAGCCACCGACGTCAAGGAGTTCTCGGCATCGTTCTCGGCGCGCCTCCAGGCCATGGCTGCGTCGCAGGATATGCTCACCCGCTCGCGCTGGCAGAAGGCCGATCTCGGCGATCTGCTGCGTATCGAGCTCGGGCAGGTATTCGGCAAAGACCTCCCTGAAGGTGTGCTGTCCGGGCCGCAAGTGCTGCTCGACGAGACGACGACTCAGGCACTTGGGCTGACCTTCCACGAACTCGCCACCAACGCGCTGAAATATGGCGAGGCCGGCAACTCGGTGGGCGCCCTCAAGGTCGACTGGAACGTGAAAGGGCGCGGCCGCGAGCGGACGCTTACCCTGAATTGGCGCGAAGCGGGTCAGAAGAAACTAGAGGCGCCGGCAAAGACCGGCTTCGGCACCAAGCTGATAGACCTCAATGTCACGCGCGAGTTGCGCGGCACGATCGCGCGCGACTATCGGGACGACGGATTGAAGGTGGAAATCAGGATACCGCTGGCGGAGTGAGCGGCCAAAATGGCCCCGCAATGGTGTACGAATCAGCGGGTCGGAACCAGAGGCCGGCCCTCGGCCTCCGGTCCCTTTCCGGTATCAGTTGCAGCGAGCCGTGTAGATCCGGCCGCGATGATCGCGGTACTGGCAATAGCCGTTGCGCAGGTTACGAACCAGGAGGCCCGACCCGGCACCGACCGCCGCGCCGATCAGCGCACCCTTGCCGCCGCCGACCAGGCCACCCACGCCGGCGCCAATCAGGCCACCGCCCACGACATCCTGCTCGGTCGTGGTGCAGCCGCTGACAGCGACAACGGCAACCATGGCAATAATCATCTTCCGCATTGAAATGCTCCTCACTTTTGTCCTCACTTTTCGGCAGTGCCAGCCGCCATTTAGCATGAAAAAAGGGCTTTGCCTGCCCTTCTTACTGTTGTTTAAGATAGTCTTTTTCGGGGCGCGCGCTGTTCGACGCGACAAGCATGCCGGAAACCTCCAAAGACGCGACCAGCGTGCCGTCGGGCCGCACGTTCTAGGCGATCTGATCGTAATCATCTTCCAGGGCCGGATCGACGGTAAGGCACTTGCCGACGATGTGCGGGGCCTGGCCCTGCAGGTCGCCGAGGGCGAAGGGCCGTTCGGCCGTACAGGCCTGCTCGGTCTCGAAGACGCTGACTGGCACCTGGAGCTCGCGACAATCGGTCATTGTGCTCGAGCAACCGACGACGAAGAGCAGTGCGGCGATGTGTTCCATGGCTCCAAACCTCTCGCCGCAAACAACGATTCTCGGCGAGCGAAAGTTCCGGGGCCGGGTTCAAAGCGTAGTGTCGAAGGGAATCAGACGACGCGCAACAAGTCCTGTTCCTTATGGACGTTTACCCAAAGCCGCCGCGCAGCTTTGGTCGACATGCCAGCTGCCGCATGCAGGGATCAGAACAATTGCCAGACGGCAGTCAGGGCCACGGCGGCGAGAAGCGCGACCGCGCCAAGCCGGAGCGAAAGACGGGATGATCGCGGCGCCGGCTGAGGCTCGGCCTCCTGGAAGCCGCTCATCGAGACAGGCGGCCTGCTCCAGCTTGTTCATATCGGCAACAATCTTTTCAGTCTCCCAGATCGCGCGCCGGGAGGCGCGGATGGGTTTCCGGCGCATCGCCAGCCGGCGACTCAGGATCGGACTTTATGGTGAACAGGGGGGGTTAAGCGCCTTCGCCTGCGAAGCCTGGCGCCATAGGGCGCAATCAATCCGTCTCGAAATTTCCATGCGGGACGGTGAGGCGGTATTCCATACGGTCCTTGCCGATTTCGAGCGTCGCGGAGCCGTTCAGCGACATCGGCACGACGCGCTCCAGCGCCACGCTGCCGAAGCGCTTCTCATTGCGCGGCGCGTCGCCGACCGCCTCCGTCCAGGTCAGCAAAAGGCTGGGCGAGCTTCCGCTTTCGGGTTCAAGCCTTGCGCTCACTTCGACATGGCCGTCAGCTCGCGACAGCGCGCCGTAGCTCACCGAGTTCACAGCCAATTCGTGCATCGCCAAGCCGATATGCAGGGCGGCATTGGGGTTAAGATAGGGATTGTCGCCCGCGAACCGCAGGCTCCGGGCCAGATCGGCGCTGTAGCGGCCGACCTGGCCGGATACGAGTTCCTGCAGCGCCGCTCCCCGCCAGTTGGAGGATGTGACCAGATCCTGCGAGGACGCGAGCGATTGCAGCCGGCCGCGAAACCGCGCCAGGAACTCACCGAGCGTCTCCGCGTAGCGTCCTGTCTGTGTGGCGATGCTCTGGATGATGGCCAGGAGGTTTTTCGATCGGTGACTGACTTCGCGCAGCAATGCCTTCAGCGTCTGCTCGCGACGTTTCTGCTCCGTCGTTTCCACCATGGTAGTGACGACGCCGAGGACTTCGCCGGCGTCGCCGCGGTCGGCATCGACCCAAAGCTGGAACCAACGGACGCCCTGGCTTCCTGGAATGCTGAGCTCGAGCTGGTCGGCGTTGCCGGATTCGATCACCTTGAGCTTGACGGCGCTTATACGTTCGGCCTGCGTCGGCGAAAGCTGGTCCTTGCCGTCGGCGGTTTCGGAGGCCCACGGCGCGCCCATGTTGCGCGCCCAGACTGTTTTCATCTGCCGATCCTGATAAAGAACCGAGATTCCGGCATTGTGCAGGGCATGAAGCAAGGCTCGCCCCACCTGCATCCCGCTTTCGGCGGGATGCATCGCGATCACCTCGCCGTCACGCCTTTCAGTCCTGTCCTTGGTGGGATCCTCGGGAGGCATCGGAACATCCCCGCACTCGGTCCTTGAACGGTTTCAATCCGCAACTGGTTCCGACGCCGCAGGCTCTCCAAAACGGTCCGCCGGACGGCGCTCTTTCGAGACGCCGCCCGGCGGTGGCTGGAAACCGTTTGAGGGGTGCGGCTTCCAGTGTCGCGTCAGGCTCTCCTGAAGAGGCCCGCGATGAGCGAAATCACCAGGAAGGCGAGGAAGATGAAGAACAGGATTTGCGCGATGCCCGCCGACGTGCCGGCGATGCCGCCGAACCCAAGCGCGCCGGCGATGATCGCAACTACGAGAAATACGAGCGCCCAGTACAGCATGATGCGTCTCCTTGTTATGTCGGGAAAAGAACGTGGGTCGGTGCCGTTTGTTCCACCATTTGCTGAAAAAGACGATCCCCTTTGAAGGGACTTTTCAGATCGCAAACTGATGAGCGTCATGCGAGGCGCGAAGGCCCCGCTGACGCTCAAAACGGTCCAGCATTCGGAGCGGATCAGGCGGCGGCCTTGGCCTGCCGGTCGAAGAACAGGGCCTGGCTGATCAGAGCCTTGACCATGTCGGGATTGAAAGGCTTGGTGACCAGGAAGGCCGGCTCAGGGCGTTCGCCGGTCAGCAGGCGTTCCGGGAAGGCGGTGATGAAGATCACCGGCACCGGTGTCGACGACAAGATCTCGTTGACGGCCTCGATGCCAGAGCTGCCGTCGGCGAGCTGTATGTCGGCCAGTACCATTTTCGGCCGCGTCTTGCCGAACATGGCCACTGCCTCGGCATGTGTACGTGCCGTGCCAACGACCCGGTGGCCGAGGCTTTCGACCATCTCCTCGATGTCCATGGCAATCAGCGGCTCGTCCTCGATGATCAGCACATCGGTCGCGACCTGTCGCGAAATCTCGCTGCTTGCCTGCGCAAGCAACTCCGAGAACTCGTCGTCGTCGACGTCGAGAACCTCCGCGGCCTCGTCCTCGCTGAAACCCTCCACGGCGACAAGAAGGAAAGCCTGCCTCGGCAAGGGCGCGATCGCGTTCAGATTGGCGGCCGCCCGCTGCTCCCAGGCTGTCTGAGCCTGCTCCTGCGGCACGCGGATGGCAACTGAGGTGAAGAGCCTGGCAAACACCTTATATATCGCAATACGGTCGCTGGAGGCTTCGGGAAAGATATTAGTGTCGGCGATGATGGCTTCCAGCATCGCGGCGACCAGCGCGTCACCGCTTTCCTGCGATCCGGACACCGCGCGCGAGAAGCGGCGCAGGAACGGAAGATGCGGAGCGATGGTTGCGGACAAACTCATTATTTACGTCTCCCTCAGATGACGTTGCACGTTCAAGGCCATGCTGTTGCCAGCCCCTGGAAAACCAACGCCGGCTTCCGGAAAAAGTTCCGCCAGCCATGGAACTAAATTAGCAGGCCTGCGTTTCGGGGTCTCGGGTTGGGCAACCAGACGAGGGTTCCGCTTGCGTTGTGGTTTGAAGTCGAAGAGCGGTTCCGGTGCTGGAAACTAGGGCTAACATGAAAGAAATGTCAAAAAAACAGATGGCTGATGCCAAGAGCAGGCATCGGAACGGGGATGGCAACCCGCTTGGAGCAAACTCCGAAATTGCCCGCAAGCTCAAGCAATATTACGACGAGCTGGTCTCGGATCATGTGCCGGACCGTTTCGCTCAGTTGCTCAGCCAGCTGGAACAGACCGAACCTGCCCAGAAAAAGGACTGAGGCATGGCGGCGGTATCCCAGAGCTTCAAGACCGAGCTACTCGGTGCGATCCCGAGCCTGCGTGCTTTTGCCGTGTCGCTGACGCAGAACGCCGACCGTGCCGACGACCTCGTCCAGGAAACGCTGGTCAAGGCGTGGGACAAGCATGAGAGTTTCCAGCCGGGCACCAATCTCAAGGCCTGGCTGTTCACCATCCTGCGCAACGAATTCTATTCGCAGATGCGCAAGCGCGGCCGCGAAGTGCAGGACAGCGACGGCATCATGACCGCCAGGCTTGCCGTCCATCCGGCCCAGCACGGTCAGCTCGACCTCAAGGATTTCCGCGGCGCGCTCGAGCAACTGCCCGAGGACCAGCGCGAAGCCATCATCCTGATCGGCGCTTCCGGCTTTTCCTACGAGGAAGCCGCCGAAATCTGCGGCTGCGCGGTCGGCACGATCAAGAGCCGGGTCAGCCGGGCGCGCACTAGGCTGCAGGAGATCCTCAAGATTTCCGGCGAGGACGAGTTCGGACCCGACGCGATCTCGGCGCAAGTGACAGGCTCGAACGCGGCCTGATTTTCGGGGCGCGGAGCGCCGCCTGGCGTCCCTAAGTGCGATACCGGCCATTTCGGCGGGCGTGATCGGCTCGCCGAGCTCGGTATTCACGAGGACTTGCTTGTCAGGTCAGGCCGCAGTTCTATTCTATTCGGCGGTATGGAAACAGTATCTGCAGCATCGGTCTTCCGCCTCCAACTGCCCTTGGACGGGCTGCGGCCGCTCGGTCCGCGAGCCAGGGCGGCCGCCCTTGCCGTGGGGGCCGTGCTTTTCTGGGCGACATGGCCGACACTGGCCACGCTGGCGAGCCCCGCGCCTCCGTTCCTGGTCTTTGGGCTGGCTGCGGCCATAGGCTTTGTCGCCGCGCTTTTCATGGCGTTCATGCGTAGGCGCACCGCCTCCTTCGTCGCCACGCCGTTCCGCACGGTCCTTCTGGTCAGCGTCGGCCTCCTCGTCAACAATGTCCTTTATCTCTTCGCCATGCCCAGGATCGGGCCGGCGGAGGCGAATGTCGTCGCTTATCTGTGGCCGGTGATGCTGGTGCTCATCATGGCCCGGAAGCGGCGTGAACGGCTCGGCCCGTCGCGCCTGGGCAGCATTGTCCTCGGCTTCGTCGGCGCGGTGGTTGCGATCGGCCCCAGCTTTGCGCTCGGCTTCGACCTTTTTGGCGTGTTCCTGGCATTATTGAGCGGCCTTACCTTCGCCATCTATGCCGCGGTCCGCTCGGATGGTCGGGAGGCCGAGGACGTCATCGGGCCGTCAATGGGACTTCTGGCGGTGCTTGCGCTGGCCTTGCACTTCGGTTTCGAGCCGCCGATCAGCCTTTCCTCATCCCAGCTGCTGGCGATCGCAGCCATAGGGATCGTTCCGTTGACGCTTTCCAACGCGCTTTGGGATCGGGCGACCAGAACAGGCCATACCGCGCTGATCTCGGCAATCGCCTATGCGACGCCGTTGGCCGCGTTGTCCCTGCTCGCGCTGCTCGGCGTCGGTGATGTTTCCTATGGGGTTGCCGCCGGTGCGGTGCTGATCGTCATCGGGGCGCTTGGCGCATCTGGAATCTGCGGAAGGATCCCCGGTTCGCGCAAGCCCGTAGCGAAGGTGAACGGGCAGCCTGTAGGGCGGATTCGGCGAACCCTGCGTCAGGCCGAGGGGACCCGGCCGCAGGCCATGGCCACGGCTTCGATCAGATCCTCGCCCGAGTAAGGCTTGGTCACCAGGCGGATGTCGGGGAACGAACCCCGGATTTCCTCCGGATCCGAATAGCCGGACGCGAATACGAACGGCACGCCCTCGCTGCGCAGCCGGGCGGCGAAATCCAGGGTCGAGACGCCGCCGAGCATAAGGTCGACAACCGCCGCGTCGAATCGCGCGGACAGCGCTTGCCCGTCGATCTCGACGATCTCCCGGGCGATCGTCACCTCCGCCGCGCCATGGTCGCGGCAAAGCTGCTCGACATCCATCGCGATCAGGAACTCGTCTTCCAAGACGAGGATACGCAGTCCGTCAAGCAGTGCTGGCACTTATCGGTTTCTCCTGGCAGGACCGCACTGATGCGCGGAATGTGTTGGCATGTCATTAAAAAAAGACATGGCTAAAAGCACAGGCGTGGAAGCCTGCGGAACCCCTGCCGGTCTCAGGCGTTTTTCTGCGCCCGCAAGGGCAGGGATTTCGAAGAGGGGTCGAAATGTCCAGCCAAAGCGCACGTCCGATCGCCAGCCGTCAATATCGTTGCGAAAAGTGCCCATTGCGGCCTCTGCCTGCATTCCGCGAGTTCGACAAGCAGGAACTGTCATTCATCAACACCTTCAAGCGCGGTGAGCTTGCCGTCGACAAGGGGGCGACGGTGCTGGTCGAAGGCAGCCACAGCGCCCATCTCTACACGGTGCTGTCGGGCTGGGCTTTCCGCTACAAGCTGTTGCCCGACGGGCGGCGGCAGATCCTCAATTTTTCCATGCCCGGGGACCTCATCGGCCTGCAGGGCAGCCTGATGGGCGAGATGCAGCATTCCATCGAAGCCCTGTCGCCGATGCTGCTTTGCGTCTTCGAACGCGAGCAGTTGCAGGAACTCTACCGCAATCACTCCGGCCTTGCCTACGACATAACCTGGATCGCTTCGCGCGAGGAGCGAATGCTGGACGAGAACCTGCTCAGCATCGGCCGTCGCACCGCGCTCGAGCGCGCCGCCTATCTTATCGCCTTCATCGCCAGTCGGGCTCGTGGCGCCGGCCTCAACGGCAAGACGCCGGTGCAGATCCCGATCACGCAACAGCACGTCGCCGACACGCTTGGCCTCTCGCTTGTTCACACCAACAAGACGATCCGCAAGCTGATGGACCGCAAATTGGTCCTGTGGCGGGATGGGTGGCTGTGAAGTGATCGACTATGATGGGCTGAAGAAGCTGGCCCGCTGGGAAGGGCTGGGGGAGGACCGCAGGCCGCTGATTTAGGACGTGTTCAGATTCAGGTGAGGCCGGCCTGCAAATGGTAGCTTCCTGCGCTTCCGGTGCTCACGTACTTTAAGTACGCTCCGCTCCGGTTCTCGGAAGCCACCATTTTCGACTCGGCCTGACCTGACCTGAATCTGAAGACGCCCTAGGGTGCTGTGAGAGGCCAGACCCGGAACCATGGTGCAGAACGGGCGTTGAAACCAACGCAAACGCAAGGAGTTAGAGAATGGCAAGCGCCGCAGGCAAATCCGCAACGGACCAAGCAACCACCGCCGATCTCGAAGCCGATATCGAGCAGTTGAAGGCGGATATTCAGAAACTCACCGAGCAACTGGCCAGGACGGGCCAGCACGGCTACGGCGCCGCGCGGCGCGCCGCCGCGGACGGCGTCGAACAGCTGCGCGCGCAAGGCGAAGCCGCGTTCGAGAGCATGCGAGGAAGCGCCGAGGACATTGAGGCACAACTGATCGCCAAAGTCCGTGAGAAG
>NZ_RZRY01000253.1:0-8375 GCF_003998035.1 Mesorhizobium sp. M2A.F.Ca.ET.039.01.1.1
GCGTGAAGGCGAGATGCGCTCCGGCTTCGGCCAGCCGGTCGAGGTCGCGGGCAAGTTGGCGCGGATATTTGTCGAGGTCTTCCGTCGGCGCGGACTGCGCCGGATTGACGAAGATCGAGACGACGCAGCGCTCGGCGCTTGCAAGCGCCATCCTGACCAGCGAGATGTGGCCGTCATGCAGCGCGCCCATGGTCGGCACCATGGCGACCCTGAGTCCGGCCCGGCGCCACTCGCGCACCTGGGCGCGAAGGGCGGCGACGCTGTCGACGACGATTGCAGTGCTCATGTCTCGTCCTTGCCGGAGGTCGTCGTGAAGACGTGGTCGGGGCCGGGAAAGGCGCGGCTGCGCACCTCGGCCGCGTAGCGCGCCGCCGCATCGGCGATCACGCTGCGCAAGTTGGCGTATTCCTTCACGAATTTAGGCACGCGGTCGACGGTCATGCCGACCATGTCGTCGATCACCAGGATCTGGCCGTCGCAGTCGGCGCTGGCGCCGATACCAATGGTCGGTATGGAAATATGACGGGTCAACTTCGCGGCCACAGCCTCCATCGTTCCCTCTATGACAACCGAGAAAGCGCCGGCCTTTTCCACCGCCTCGGCGTCGCGGAAGAGCGCTGCGATGTTCTCCTCCGTGCGGCCCTTGATCCTGTATCCGCCGTCCCTTTCCACCGACTGTGGCTGCAGGCCGATATGACCCATCACCGGTATTCCCGCCGCAACGATGGCCGCGATCTGGGCGGCTATGTCGACGCCGCCTTCGAGCTTCACGGCCTGGCAGCCCGTTTCCTCGACAATGCGCTTCGCGGACGTCGAGGCTTGCGCCGGCGAGGCCTCATAGCTACCCGCCGGCATGTCGACCACGACGCAGGCCTTGGCCGAGCCGCGCATCACAGCCTGGCCGTGGGCGATCATCATCTCCAGCGAGGCGCCAAGCGTGGTGGCGTGGCCATGCAGAACCATGGCGACGCTGTCGCCGACCAGGAGCAGGTCGACATGCGGATCGAGCAGGCGGGCGACAGGGTAGGTATAGGCGGTGAGGCACACGATCGGCACGCCGCCCTTGCGGCGGCGAATATCTTCGGCGTTGATCCGGCTGTCGGCGGACGGTTTCCGGGTCAATCGTCACCTCCCTGAAGGCGCCCCGAACCGGGGCGGGTCGAGCTTTAGAAAGACAGGCAAGGCTTTGCAAGCCGCCCTGCCGCCAGCGGAGCGGCTGCATCGATTTAGCGCACGAAGCATTACATTCCGGGAGCGGCAAAACCCTTGCCTTCGCGGTGGCGTGACGCCATAAGCAGGGGAGAGGCGCAGCCGCTGCCGCCGCGAGGATCTGGATGAAAACTTTCCTGCTGCAGTTTTTCACTTGGTGGAACAGCCAGACGCTTGGCACCCGCTTCCACACCTGGCGCTTCGGCAAGAAGGTCGGCGAGGACGAAGCAGGCAACGTCTATTATGAAGGCGGTGTCGATTCGGAAGGTCGCCCCCGCCGTTGGGTGATCTACCGCGACTATTCGGAAGCCTCGAAGATCCCGCCCGGCTGGCATGGATGGATCCATCACCGCGTCGACACGCCCCCTTCGGGCGAGAGCTACAAGGCGCGCGAGTGGCAGAAGCCGCATCGGGCGAACCTCACGGGAACGCCCGGCGCCTATCGGCCGCAAGGTTCGATCTTGACCAACCAGCATCGTCCGCAAGTGACCGGCGACTACGATGCCTGGACGCCGGGATCGTAATCACCCGGATCGCAATTCAAGGCGTCGCTTCGATCCTTTATCGCCACAATTGGCGTTTAGCTGCTTGCTGACTGCGCAGCCATGATTAGCCTTGGGCATTGAAGAATCACCCGGGCACAACCACCGGTGTTTGCATGAGCGATCCAGAGCAATTCCAGGAAAAGTGCGCAGCGGTTTTCCGTTCGGAATTGCGGCTCAGGATTCCAGCCCAAATCTCTAAGGCGCTGATCGCTGGGACGTCCCTTCTGCTTGCCTCGACAGCCGCTTTCGCCGCCGCGCAGGCGCCGGCCCCTGCGCCGGCTGCCTCCGAGCGTATCACCAACCCATTGGCCGAATTCGCCGGCATAGACAAGATCACCGGCCGCATCATCACCTTCGACGTCTATGTCGACGAGACCGTGCAGTTCGGCGCTTTGCAGGTCACGCCCCGCGTCTGCTATTCGCGGCCGGACACGGAGCAGCCGAAGACCGATTCCTTCGTCGAGGTCGACGAGATCACGCTCGATCGCAAGATCCGTCGCATCTTCACCGGTTGGATGTTTGCCGAAAGCCCTGGTCTCAACGCCGTCGAGCACGCCGTCTATGACGTCTGGCTCAAGGGCTGCAAGCAGAAGTCGGACGTGCCGCCGCCGACCGCGGCAAAGGCCGAGACGGGCAAGCCGAAGACCCAGGCCGCCAAGCCCAAGGCCGCGGCGGAGCCGGCGACCGAGCCGGCTGGCGCTGCCCCCGAGCCGACCGACGACGATCCCTCCAGCACCAACTGATCCCGGAACCTGCCCGCCTTTCAGCCGTTCCAACTCGGCAAGGCGAGGAGGATTCCGCGATGACCGCCACGAAGCCGATCATGGCCAACAAGCAAGAGCTTCTCGACATCGAGAAGGGCTTCTGGACCGGCGATTCCGCCTATTATGAAGCCAATGCCGATGTGGAATGCCTGGTGGCGTTTCCGCAAATGGCTAAGGCGATGACCAACTCCGAACTGGCGGCGACAGCCAGCAAACCCAACCGTTGGCGCGACCTCGACATCAAGCTGAAGGGCATGGTCGAGCCGGGCAGCGATATCATCATGCTGACTTACGAAGCGCGCGCGACGCGTGAGAACGGCGAATCCTATGCCGCGCTGGTCAGCACCGGCTATGTTCACCGCGCCGACGGCTGGAAGATGATGTTTCACGCGCAGACGCCGATGGATACGGCGCGGGACTGACCTCAGGGATAGAAGACGGCCTCGCCCTTCAGCGCCTCGGCCAGCAGCTTCTCATACTGGCCGCGCGGCACGTCGATGGCGCCGAAGCGCTTCAAATGCTCGGTGGTGAACTGCGTGTCGAGCAGCGCGAAGCCGCGCGCCTTCAGCCGCTCGACGAGATAATAGAGGCAGGTCTTAGAGGCATCGGTCTCCCTGGCGAACATGCTCTCGCCGAAGAACACGCGCCCGAGCGAAACGCCGTAAAGGCCGCCGACCAGACGGTCCTCGCGCCAGGCTTCGACCGAATGGCAGTGGCCGAGGCAATGGAGCTCGACATAGGCTTCGCGGATCGGCGCATTGATCCAGGTCGAGCGGCGCTCTTCGCGCTTCTCGGCGCAGCCGTCGATCGTCGCCTCGAAATCGAAATCGTAGCGGATCTCGAACGGGTGCTTGCGGATCGTTTTCTTGAGGCTGCGCGGCGTGTGGAACCCGTCCAGCGGAATGATGCCGCGCGTCTCCGGCCGCACCCAGAACACTTCCGGGTCGTCGGCGCTCTCGGCCATCGGGAATACGCCCGAGGCGTAAGCCCTGAGCAGCAGGTCGGTCGGGATGCGATAGCCTGGCGCGTAGGGGCGGGTCATCGCATCCCCGTGCTATTCACCCTTGGCCAGGTATTTTTCCAGCCAGTGGATATCGTAGTCGCCATTGGCGATGTCGGGATTGCCGACAAGGTCGCGAAACAGCGGCAGTGTCGTCTTGATGCCGTCGACGACGAATTCATCAAGCGCGCGGCGCAGCCGCATCATGCATTCCACGCGGTTGCGGCCATGCACGATCAGCTTGCCGATCAGGCTGTCGTAATAAGGCGGGATCTTGTAGCCGGAATAGACACCGGAATCGACGCGGACGCCGAGGCCGCCCGGCGTATGGAAATGCGTGATCGTGCCGGGCGAAGGCGTGAAGGTCCGCGGGTCCTCGGCGTTGATGCGGCACTCGATGGCGTGGCCGGTGAACTTGATGTCCTCCTGCCTGACCGACAGCCCGCCGCCGGAAGCGACGCGGATCTGCTCATGCACGAGGTCGATGCCGGTGATCGCTTCGGTCACCGGATGCTCGACCTGCAGTCGCGTGTTCATCTCGATGAAATAGAACTCGCCATTCTCATAGAGGAACTCGATCGTGCCTGCGCCTGAATAGCCGAGATCGGCGATCGCTTTGGCGCAGATGCCGCCGATGCGCGAACGTTCCTCGGCGTTGAGCGCGGGCGAATTGGCCTCCTCCCACACCTTCTGGTGGCGCCGCTGCAGCGAGCAGTCGCGTTCGCCGAAATGCACGCCGCGGCCGGCGCCGTCGCCGAACACCTGCACCTCGATATGGCGCGGCTTTTCCAGATATTTCTCGATATACACTGCGTCGTCGCCAAAGGCCGCGCCGGCTTCCGACTTTGCCGTCTGCAACGCGACTTCGAGGTCCGCTTCGGTGTGCGCCACCTTCATGCCGCGGCCGCCGCCGCCGGCGGAGGCCTTGATGATCACCGGATAGCCGATCTCGGCCGCAACGCGCTTGGCTTCCTTCTCGTCGCTGATCGCGCCGTCGGAGCCGGGCACCACGGGAATGCCGAGACGCTTTGCCGTGCGCTTGGCCTCGATCTTGTCACCCATGATGCGGATATGGTCGCCGGAGGGGCCGATGAAGGTGATGTTGTGGGCGGCGAGGATATCGGCGAATTTGGCGTTTTCGGACAGAAAGCCGTAGCCCGGATGCACGGCGTCGGCGCCGGTGATCTCGCAGGCGGCGACGATCTGGTGGATGTTGAGGTAGCTTTCGCGCGACGGCGGCGGGCCGATGCAGACGCTCTCGTCGGCGAGCCGCACATGCATGGCGTCGGAATCCGCGGTCGAGTGGACCACCACCGTCTGGATGCCGAGCTCCTTGCAGGCGCGCAGCACCCGGAGCGCGATTTCGCCGCGATTGGCGATGAGGATCTTCTGGAACATCTCTTGGCTGTTCCTACTCGAGGACCACCAGCGGCATTCCGTACTCGACCGGCTGGGCGTCCTCGATGAGGATCGCCGTCACCGTGCCGGCGCGCGGCGAAGGAATCTGGTTCATCGTCTTCATCGCCTCGATGATGAGAAGCGTCTGGCCTTCCTTCACCTTCTGGCCGATCTCGACGAACGGCTTGGCGTCGGGCGAGGGCGCCAGATAGGCGGTGCCGACCATCGGCGAAGGCACGGCATTCTTGGACGGATCGGCAGGCGCCGCGGCGACGGCCGCTGCCGGCTGAGCCGCGGCGGCGACGGGAGCGGCGATCGCGGGCAGGGGCGCGGCAACCGCATGGACAGCCTGCGACTGGCGCGACACGCGCACCTTGAGGTCGCCGAGCTCGACCTCGATCTCCGTCAGATTGGTGTCGTTCAGGATGCCCGCCAGGTCGCGGATCAGTTGCTGGTCAACACCGTTCTTTTTTATCGACATTTTCGAGCCTTCTGTTTGGGGGCCGGTCACAGGCGTGCCGCCAGTGCCTGCAGCGCGAGCGTGTAGCCGAGCGGCCCGAACCCGCAGATCATGCCGACAGCGACCGGCGCGACCATGGAGACGTGGCGGAAGGGCTCCCGCGCGTGGATGTTGGAAAGATGCACCTCCGCGACGGGCAGCGGCGCAACAGAGCGGATGGCGTCGTGGATGGCAATCGAGGTGTGGCTGTAGGCGCCGGGATTGATGACGATGCCTGCAGCCTTCTCGCCGGCTTCCTGGATCCAATCGACCAGATCGCCCTCATGATTGGACTGGCGAAAATCGATCCCGAGCCCGAGCGCGGCGCCCGCCGCCTTGCAATCCTCTTCGATGGCCGCAAGCGTCTTGCCGCCATAAATTCCCGGCTCGCGTTTGCCGAGCGCATTGAGATTGGGACCGTTGAGGACGAAAATCGTTTTCAATATGCCGACCTTGTTTCACGCCGACCCCAAGCCGGCGCACTGGGCCTCTATAATGGGCATAGCCGCCCGCGAAAAGAGCGCAAGTGCGTTCTTACGCTGTCCACAGCGGCCGGCTTTTGTATCCGCAAGCGCCTACAGTGCGCTCTTGGCCTCTTCGATCTTTTCCGCCAGAACCTGCTGGCCGAGCGCTCCGAAGATCACCTCGTTGCCGACCACATAGGACGGCGTGCCAGTGATCGACAGTTTCGTCGCAAGGTCATAGGTGCGCGAAAGCGTCTCGGCGATGCGCGGATCCTTCATCTTCTCGCGCAGCGTCGCCTCATCGGCGCCGAGCAAAAGCGCCACCTTGATAGCGGTCGCTTCGGTGGCGCGGCCCTGGCCGCCGAGCAGCGCGGTGTGGAATTCGCCGTATTTCTCCGGATGCATCAGGTGGAACGCCATGGAGACGACGCTGGCCTTCTGCGAATCGGGGCTCAGGATCGGGAACTCCTTGAGGACGAAGCGCAGGTCCGGATCGGACTTGGTCAACGCCTGCATGTCCTCGATGGCGCGTTTGCAAAAACCGCAATTGTAGTCGTAGAACTCGACGATCGTGACCTTGCCCTTGGGGTTGCCGACGACGCCGTCGAACGTCGAGTTGAAGATCTCGTCCTTGGAATTCTTGATGACGCCGAGTGCCGCAAGCCGCTGCTCTTCCTTCTGCTTGGCCTCGAGCGCGTCCTGCACCTCGAGCAGCACTTCCGGGTTCTTCAAGAGGTAGTCGCGGATGATGCCCTCGACCTCCTTGCGATCGATCTTGGTATCGGCGGCCGCCTGGGTGTCGGCGGAGGACGTGACCTGGGCGACCTGCACGGTATCGGCCTTCGCGGCCTGCGGATTTCCCGCCACGAAACCGAAGGCCAGCATGCCGAGCGCCACCGCCAGGCCGCCGGCACTGCCAAGCAGGATTGCCTTGTTCATTATCGTCGTCCTTTTTCCTGTTCCGGTCCGCCTTCGTCGTCGCCGACGTCCGGGAGGTTCATTTGAGTTTGTTAGACGGTGTGTAGTTTATAATATCCTGAGCGCGCACCCAGCGGGGTTCGCCGCGCTTCAATTTCTGTTGAGCGCGCATGGCGAAGATCTTCGCATTCTTGTAGTCGCCCGCATAGTAATGGCCCTCTGCGGTGGCAAGATCGGCGGCCGGAATGTCGCCCTGTTCTCCATAGGCCTGCGCCAGGAAGCGATAGGCTTCGGCATTCTCCTTGTCCCGCCCGACGCCGTTGTTGAGCTGGACCACGGCCTTTTTCAGCGAATCGGGCGTGCCCACCGCCATCAGCGCCTGGCCGAGCGAGACCAGCAGCAGTCCGGAATGCGCGGGATCGAGGCTCACCGCCTTGGCATAGGCGTCCGCCGCGTCCTTCGGCTTGTTGGCCTTCATCAGGATATCGCCGCGCAGCTCCTGGAAATAGGGGTTCTTCGGCTGTTCCTTGATCAGCGCCGCCGTCTTGGTCAGCGCGGCGCCTGGATTGCCGTAAAGATAGGTCTGCTGCGCGTCGCCATAGCGCGAGGCGAGGCTGGTCGGATTCTTGCGCATCAGCCGCGCGACAGCCGCCTGGCCCTGCATATAGGCGGCGATCTTGATGCGCATCATGTCGTGCCGCTGCTGCAGCGCCGGCGGGTCGACAACATTGACGAAGGGGCTCTGCTTGACCAGCACTTCAAGGTTGGAGATGCGCTCCTGCGGCATCGGATGGCTGATCCGGTAGGGATCCACCTGGGTGCCGGCGAGCGACAGCGCGCTCTGGAAGCGGCCGAAGGTCTTCAGCATGCCCATGCCTGACTGGCCGGTGGCGTTGAGATAGGTGATCGCCGAGCGGTCGGCGGTGATCTCTTCGGTACGCTGATAGGCAAGGATCGAGCGCTGCGCCATCTCGCCGCCGCCGGCGGCGACGCCCATGCCGGCGCCCGCCAGGCCCTTGCTGTTGGTGGTGGCGCCGGCCACCATGGCGCCGGCGCCGAGCAGCGTGGCGATGATGGCCATTGTCTTGGCGCGGTCGAGCTGGTCGCGCAATTTCTGCTGATGTCCGCCCGCGATATGGCCGGCCTCGTGCGCGATGACGCCGATGATCTCGTTCGGCGTTTCGGCGGTCACCAGCGCGCCGGTGTTGACGAACAGGCGCCGCCCGGTGACGAAGGCGTTGAAACTCGGATCGTTGACCAGAACGATGTCGATGCCGTCATTGGCAAGCCCGGCGGCCTTGAAGATCGGCCGGGCATAATCGCGCACCAGCGCCTCGATCTCGGCGTCGCGCACCACCGGCACGCCCTGCGCGAAGGCGCTGACCGAGCCGGACACGGCAACGGCGGCGGCAAGCATAAGCGTCGCGAAGCCGCGCGCGGTTCGGCTGAGGGAGGTCGATCTGCCAATCGATGGTCGGAGTCGGCTCAACATAGGTCCACTGGTAGACGAGCGGGCGAAAGATGAAAAGTCGGCGCCGGCAACTTCCTGCGCGCTTGTGATCCCCACATCAATCGGGC
>NZ_RZRY01000254.1:0-8365 GCF_003998035.1 Mesorhizobium sp. M2A.F.Ca.ET.039.01.1.1
CACCAGCCCATCCGCAAGGCTCAGTTGTCCAAGCACGCGATCGACCATCCGAATCATCTCCCCTTCATGCCGGACATACGGAATCACCAACTCAGTTCCGTGCAAAGCCCTCCCTGAGGGAGAAGGGGTCGCCACCCCTATCGCTCAGTCTGAAAATCCGTCCGCTTGCCGCCCCCCAAAGCGTCCGTCATCTTTGCCCGCCTTGACGCCACCGCAAACTCAGCCGCACTATCCTTGGGCAGGCGAAGGGAGGCCAGTCGCCTGCGGGAGGAACGATACCCATGACGGACGCGATCAGGCTCTATTGGGGCCGGTTCGGGCATGTTTCCGTGCTGAATGTCGCCAACGACTTCGTCACCCATGCCCATGGCGAGGCACATCTCATCATCTGGCTGGAAGGCACGGCAGGCGAAATGACCATCGGCCGGGAAACGGTGCGGCTTGGGCCGTTCACGGCAGCGGGCATCAACTCATTCCAGCCGCACAGCCACGCGCTGTCGCATGACGGCAGGCCCGGCCTGTTCCTGGCCTTCTACATCGACCCGGATTGGGCGCGCCGGCGCCGCGACCTGCCCTCCTCGGCGCCGCTGTTCACGCAGGCCGCGATCACGCTGGAGCCCTGGCTGCACCAGGCGGCGGCCAACCTGCTCGATCATCTCACCGACAATGAGAGCATCGACGACGTCGCCAATTACGAGATCGAGCGTTTCATCGACTCAGTGCTCGACGCAGCGGACGCTTCGTCGCCGCAGATAGCCCGTGCGCGCATCAACACGATGCTCGACTTCCGTGTCCGCAAGGCGATCCAGCTGATGAAGGCCAATGTCTGCGAGCGCATCTCCTTCGACGATGTCGCCCGTTCGGTCGGGCTCTCCCGACCGCATTTCTTTGCGCTCTTCAAGGAACAGACCAGCCTGACCCCGAACGTCTACTGGAACACGCTGCGCATGGAGGAAGCCGTGCGCCAGCTGCAGTGGTCGCAGGAACCGCTAATCTCCGTCGCCTGCAATCTCGGCTTCACCACCCAGGGCAATTTCTCACGCTTCTTCCGCGACCATGTCGGCGTGCCGCCGACGCTCTATCGTGAAGCCGCTCGGGCGACGTCCTGAGGCGCCTGTTTTTCCGACTGGTTGATACGCCTTCAAGACGCATTGATAAGCGCAAGCTGACCGACAGCCTTAGCCTTCTCCCGATCTTTGCAAGGGAACGAGTCTATGGCGAAAGTCACCATTTCCAGCGTCATCGACGCGCCGGTCGAGCAGGTCTGGGCGCGCATCCGCGACTTCAACGGTTTGCCCGGTTGGCATCCTCGCATGGTGGAAAGCCTCATCGAGGACGGCAAGGACGCAACTACGATCGGCTGCGTGCGCAATTTCAAACTGGTCAGCGGCGCGACCCTGCGTGAAAAGCTGCTCGACTTCTCGGACGAGAATTTCCTGGTCAGCTATTCCATCCTCGAAACGCCGCAGCCGCTCACCAATCACAAGGCGACGCTGCAATTGCGCC
Source organism: Mesorhizobium sp. M2A.F.Ca.ET.039.01.1.1 (assembly GCF_003998035.1). NCBI lineage: Bacteria > Pseudomonadati > Pseudomonadota > Alphaproteobacteria > Hyphomicrobiales > Phyllobacteriaceae > Mesorhizobium > Mesorhizobium sp. M2A.F.Ca.ET.039.01.1.1. Next base: position 1,507 of record NZ_RZRY01000254.1, read on the forward strand.
GCGTCACCGACGGCAACCGCACCTATGCGGAATGGACGGCGAGCTTCGACGCAGCGCCGGAGGAGGCCGACAAGTTGGCCGAGGGCATGGGCGCCAACGTCTTCCAGGGCGGCTTCAACGCCCTGAAGGCCCATTTCGCCGTCAACAGTTGAACCGGGGAGCGCGCCATGTCGCTTGCGCTGCAGACTTTTTCGACCGTGAAGGACGCCAATGCCGCACTGCAAGCCGCCGGCACGCGCTATCTCGGCGGCGGTACGCTTGTCGTCCGCGCGGCCAATGAAGGCGATGTGTCCACATCCAGCCTGGTCCGCGTCACCGATCCTGGCCTCTCGCAAATCGCTGTTGCGGGCGGCAACGTAGGGCTCGGCGCCTCCGTCACCATGGCCGCCATTGCCAGCCATCCCGAGCTTGCCGCACTCGCGCCGGCCGCGTGCGCCGTCGGCGGGCCGGCGATCCGCAACATGGCGACCGTCGGCGGCAATCTGTTCGCCCCTGCCCCTTACGGCGATTTCGCCGTGGCACTGCTGGCGCTGGGCGCGACCGTCGTCAACGAAGACGGCGAGACGCCGATCGAGACCTTCCTGGCCAATCGCGACACCAGTCGCGCCATCGTCACCACTGTCGGCTTTGCATTGCCCGGGGCGGAGAGCTTCCGCTTCCTGAAAGTGTCGCGCGTCAAACCCAAGGGTGTGTCGGTGCTGAGCATCGCCGCGCTTCTGGAACTTGCGGCCGACGGCACGGTGGTCTCGGCGCGGATCGCGCTGGGCTGCATGGCCGATCGCCCGATCCGCGCCACGGCGGCGGAGAAGGCGCTGCTCGGCTGCAAGCTCACGCCGCGGGAAATCGCGCCGGCGCTTGCCGCCGCGGGCGAAGGCATTGCGCCGATCACCGACCCGATCGCCAGTGCCTGGTATCGCACCGAGGTCCTGCCGGTTCATCTCGGCCGGCTGTTGTCGAATTAATCCGTGGGGGATTCGCGTCTGTTCGGTTCATCCGGGCAGGCGCGCAGGGAGGAAAAATGGCGAAGGTCCCGGTTCAATTCACGCTCAATGGCTCCGAAAAGGCTGAATTCATCGAGAGCGGCACGACGCTGCTCCACGCGCTCAGGGACAAGATCGGCGACACCTCGCCCAAGGGCGGCTGTCATCAGGGCACCTGCGGCGCCTGCTCCGTCATCATTGACGGTGAACTGAGGCTATCCTGCCTGACGCTGGCCGAGACCTGCAACGGCGCCGACATCAAGACGACGGCCGGCCTTGCCGAGGGTGGCGTGCTGCATCCGCTGCAGCGCGCCTTCCTCGATGCCTTCGCCACGCAATGCGGTTTCTGCACGCCGGGCATGATCATGGCGGCAAAAGTGCTTCTCGACCGCACGCCGAACCCCAGCCGCGACGACGTGGTCGAGGCGCTGTCCGGCAACATCTGCCGCTGCACCGGCTACGAGCCGATCATCCAGGCGGTGCTGGTTGCCGCGCGCGCCAACTCGCAGAACGCCGCCTGAGGGAACGAGCCATGGAACTGCGCAAGGACTATTTCGCCGATGTCCGCAAGGACGGTCTCAACGAGATCGGCCAGCCGCGGCCGCGGCTCGATTCGCCGGGACACGTCACCGGCAAGACCGCCTATTTCGCCGACCGGAACTTCCCGGGCATGCTGCATCTGAAGATGGTGCGCAGCCCGCATCACCATGCCCGTGTCCGCTCGATCGATACGTCGGAAGCGGAGAAGCATCCGGGCGTCGTGCGCGTGCTGACCGCCAAGGACGTGCCGCACAATGTCTACACCATCCTGATCCTGATCCAGGTGGGTCCCGAGGACGAGACAGTGCTTGCCGACGGCAAGGTGCGCTGGAAGGGCGAGGCCGTGGTGGCAGTGCTGGCCGAGACCGAGCGCGCGGCGCAGGAAGCCGCCGCCAAGGTCAAGGTCGATTACGAGGTGCTCCCGGCGGTCTTCGACATGGAGGAGGCGCTGAAGCCCGGCGCCCCCTTGGTCAACGAGTATCACGGCCAGAACTATTATCTCTATGACAGCGGCGAATGCCGCAAGGTGCGCTTCGGCGATGTCGAAGCGGGCTTTGCCCAGGCCGACCACATCCTCGAACAGTCCTATCAGTCCTCGCCGATCGAGCACGCGCCGACCGAGACGACGGGCTGCGTTGTGGCGCCCGAAGGCAATGACCGGTTCACCTGCTACACCAACACGCAGGCGATGTTCTTCACCCTCGATAACGCCTCGATCATCCTGCAGATGCCGGGCTCGAAGCTGCATTTCGTCGGCGGCACGGTCGGCGGCGGTTTCGGCGGCAAGGTCGACGTCATCGTCGAGCCGATCGCCATTCTCGGCGCCAAGCTCACCGGACGCCCGGTTTCCTTCGTCTACAGCCGCGAGGAGGAGATGCAGATCTCCTCGCCGCGCGCGGCCGAGAAGATCGTCATCAAGGACGGCGTGATGAAGGACGGCCGCATCGTCGCGCGCAAGGTGACCGGCTACACCGACGCCGGCGCCTATTCGCGCCACTCGCCCTACGGCGCGCAGAAGGGCGCCGCGCACTATCCCGGGCCCTACACGATCCCGAATGTCTGGATCGACACCTATTGCGTCTACACCAACCGCACCCCCTCCTCCGCCATGCGCGGCTTCGGCGTCACCATCAGCGACTTCGCACTGGAAGTGCAGATGGACAAGCTGGCGCGGCTGATCGGCATGGACCCGCTCGAATTCCGCTTCATCAACGCCTATCGCGACGGCGACATGAAGGCGCATCGCCAGCCGACCGAGGGTGCGGCGCTGATCGAATGCATGCAGGAAGCCTCGCGCGCCGCCAACTGGCCGGTGGCGGAAAAATACATGGCGATGTCCTCCTACAGGAAGGGAGCCTGAGATGGCGATTCGGCGTGGACGCGGCGTCGCCGCGATCAACTATCCGACCGGCATGAACCTCGGCGGCGACCCGACCCAGGCGCTGGTGCATTCGACGCCTACGGGCAATTTCATGGTCACGCTTTCCAGCGTCGATCTGGGACAGGGCATGAAGCAGATCATGGCGCAGATCTGCGCCGAGACGATCGGCGTGCCGACCGACCGCGTCGTCGTCGACACCGCCGACACCGACACCGGCCCGCACTGCATGGGCACCTTCGCCTCGCGCGGCACGCACCGTGCCGGCAATGCCGTCATCCAGGCAGCCAAGGAAGCCCGCCAGGTGATGCTGGAAGTCGCGGCCGAAGAACTCGAGGTGAACGCCTCCGACCTCGATACCGACGGCCAGGGCAACATCCAGGTGAAGGGTGCGCCGCAGAAATCGATCTCGATCTTCGATGTCGCGCTGTCGGCGCATTTCAAGCGCGGCCGCTCGATCTCGGGCCGCGGCATGTTCCTGATCCCGCGCTCCTATCCGGAGAAGGAGACCGGCGCGATGAAGCCGTCGACCTGCTATGCCCATGCCTGCACCGTGGCCGAGGTCGAGGTCGACGACGAGACCGGCGAAGTGACGGTCCTCACCGTGAAAAATGTCTTCGAGATCGGCCGCGCGCTCAACCCGAAGATGGTCGAGCAGCAGCTGGTCGGCGGCTCCTGGATGGGCATCAGCCATGCGCTCTACGAGACGACCGAGCCTTATTATCCGAACCGCGACCATGGCGGCACCGACTTCAACCAGTATCTGATGCCGGGGCCGGGCGACCTCGCCGAGACAGAGATTATCGTGCTGGAGCGACCTTCCGCCGACGGACCGTTCGGCGCCAAGGGTCCAGGCGAGATGTGCGCCAACCCGCAGATCCCGGCCGTCGCCAACGCCGTCTTCGACGCTGTCGGCGTGCGCATCGACACGCTGCCGATCACGCCCGAACGCATCCTGCGCGCGCTGAAGGCGCGGGCCGCGAGCTGAGGGGACAATGCCCAGCGCCGACGTCGTTGAGATCGCGGCTTCGCCGGAGGCGATCGCCGCGCGCCTTGCCGCCTCGCGCTATCTGGCCGACGACAGCCTCGCCACCGCTATCTTCCTGGCGATCCGGCTCAGCAAGCCGCTGCTGCTCGAAGGCGCGCCGGGCGTCGGCAAGACCGAGGCCGCGAAGGCGGTCGCCGAATTGCTCGGCCGCGAACTGGTGCGGCTGCAATGCTACGAAGGCATCGACGCCGGGCATGCGCTTTACGAATGGAACTACCAGCGCCAGCTGCTCGCCATCCGCCATGCCGGCGAGCACGAGATCGACATCTATGACGACCGTTTCCTGATCGCCCGGCCGCTGCTGCAGGTGCTGCGCGCGCCGGTCGAGCGTGTATTGCTTGTCGACGAGATCGACCGCTCGGACCACGAGTTCGAAGCACTGCTTCTGGAATTCCTCTCCGACTTTCAGATCAGCATCCCCGAGCGCGGCACCATCCGCGCAGCGACGCAGCCGATCGTCATCCTGACTTCGAACCGCACCCGCGAGCTGGCCGAGGCGCTGCGCAGGCGCTGCGTCTACCACTGGATCGGCTATCCCGACGCCCGGCGCGAGGCCGAGATTATCATGCTGCGCTCGGGCGACGTTGCCGAGGCGACGGCGCGCGCAGTGTCGAATGCCGTGCAGGAGATCCGCGCGCGGCCTCTCGCAAAGCCGCCGGGCATCGCTGAAGCGGTGGAATGGGCGAATGCCGCGACCATCCTCGAAAAGGGCGGCAGCCCGTGGCCGGAGGCCTTTCGGCGGGCCATCGGCGTGCTGATCAAGGATGAGGAGGATTTGTCGGCGATCACGCCGGAACTGGGGAGGATTGTCGAGGAGGCGCTGGCGTGATGGGCGACCGCAGCGCGCTAGGCTCATCTTCCCGGGCTAGTGAGCTACGCTGGCGGGACCGCGCCCCCCTCTGTCCTGCCGGACATCTCCCCCACTTAGGGGGAGATCAGATGTCGCGTCGGCTTTCGCCAATCGCCGACGTCGCAGGATCGAGCGGCGCGCCCAAGCTGCCAATCTCCCCCCTTGTGGGGGAGATGCCCGGAGAGGGGGGCGCGAAGGAATGAGGCGCCCGCAAAATCTGCGCCCTGCCGCCGCGCCTTTCCTCGGCTTCGCCCGTTTGCTCCGTGATCACGCCTTCGCCATCGCCCCGGAACAGATCTCCAGCTTTATGCAGGCGGTAACCCTGCTCGGCCCCCGCTCGATGAACGACATCCGCGAGGCGGCTCTTTCGACACTCGCGCCCTCGCCCGATCGCCGCGGCGAATTCGAGGCGCATTTCCGCGCCTATTTCTACGGCGACGCCAAGCCTTCGATCGAAGCCGAGGAGGACGACGAGACCCGCGTCAAGGACGATCGCGGCGCGCGCGAGGAAGAGAACCAGGTCGCTCGCCAGGAAAAAGGCGGCGAGCTCTCCTCAGAGCTGGAACAACTGAGCAGCCGCGATTTCCAGCACGACGACGATGGCCTGGGCCAGTTCCGCCGCAAGCTCGTATCCGCCCTGCCCGCCCGCCGCTCCTTCCGCACGATCCGCACCCGCTCGCGCGGCACGCTCGACCTCAGGCGTTCGCTCAAGGAAATCGTCAGCGCCGATGGCGACATACCCTCGCCGCTGCTGCGCCGCCGGCGGGCCGTGCCGCGCAAACTGCTCCTGCTCATCGATGTCTCCGGCTCGATGAAGCTGCACACGGCCGATTACCTCAAGCTCGCGCACGCCGCCGTGCAGGGCGCGGACCGCGCCGAAGTCTTCACCATTGGCACTCGGCTCACCCGTATCACCTCGGCGCTGCGCATCCGCGACCGCGGGCAGGCGCTCGCCCGCGCCGCGGCGCTTGTCGACGATTGGGACGGCGGCACTCGCATGGGCCCGACGCTGCTCGCTTTCCTGTCGGTGCCGCGCTTTTCCGCCTTCGCGCGCGGCGCCTGCGTCGTCGTGCTGTCCGATGGGCTGGAACGCGGCAGCCATGCCGAACTGGAGATCGCCATGCGCCGCCTCGGCGCCCGCGCCTTCCGGCTTTCGCTGGCGACGCCGCTCGCCGGCGACGCGCGTTTTCGCCCGGCGACATCGGCGCTGCGGGCAATCCTGCCGGTGCTTGACGATCTGGTCGACGGCTCGTCGATCGGGAGTCTGACCGATTTCATCCTGTCGCTCGCCCGCCCCGCCCCGGCGGCCGATTCCATCTGGAAGAGGGTATCGTGATGCAGAAAGCCGTCGACGCGCATTTCCACATCTGGCGCCAAAAGGATCAGCCCTGGCTGGTCGGGCCGATGGTGCCGCGCATCTTCGGCCCCTACGAGCCGATCCGCCGCGATTACGCGATCACGGAGTTCCTCGAGGACCAGAAAGGCTCGGGCGTCGAGAAGGCCGTCTATGTCCAGACCAACTGGGCCAAGGAGGATTTCGAGAAGGAAGTCGCCTTCCTGCAGAAGACGGCGCAAGAAACCGGTTGGCCACACGCCATCGTCGGCTATGCCGATATGACGGTCGATGACGTGCGCCCGCAGATCGACCGATTGATGAAATACAAGCTGCTGCGCGGCGTGCGCATGCAGCTGCACTGGCACGAGACTCCCGCCTTCCGCTTTGCCGCCTCGGCCGATCAGGTGATCGACCCGAAAGTGCGGAAGAACGTGGCGCGGCTGAAGGATTACGGCCTCTCCTTCGACCTGCAGCTTTTTCCCGCGCAGATGAAGGATGGCCTGGCATTGGTCGGCGAGAACCCTGAGACGAATTTCATCCTCACCCATGCCGGCATGCTCACCAGCATGGAGCCGGAAACCACCGAAGCGTGGAAGGCCGGCCTGCGCACGCTTTCGGCGGCGCCCAATTTCTACGCCAAGCTGTCGGGGCTCGGCACCTTCGTCCACCGCAACGACCCGGAGCTCATCGCCTACATCGTCGACAATGCGATCGACATCCTCGGCAG
>NZ_RZRY01000255.1:0-8355 GCF_003998035.1 Mesorhizobium sp. M2A.F.Ca.ET.039.01.1.1
TCATTGGCGAGCAAGGGGTTGGGCCGGTTCTGCTGCCACTGTTCCTGTAATTTGTCGTGCAATTGCCGCGCACGGCGGCGCACCTTCAGTCCGCCCGGCATGATGCCGTCCTGCGACAGGCCGCGGTCAATGCAGCCTTTCATCGCGCCCCAGATCGCGTCGAGGCCCGCATCGAGCTCCTCGCGCGACATGTGCTTTTCCTCGTTGGCGCGTTTCATCTCGGCGATCGAAAGCCCGCTCTTTGTCGCCATCGCCAGCATCTCGACGGCATTCTTGAAGGGATACGGCACTCGTCTGCCCTCGGTCGTCACCGAGCCCTTGGCCTTCATGCGCTGCAATTCTTCCTCGGAAACGACGAAGCCGCCGCCGATCGAATAATAGATGCGCTTGAGCAGCAGCCGGTCGGACACATCATAGGCATAGAAGGCCATGCCGTTGGCGTGGCCGGTCAGCGGCGTCTTGCGGTCGAGCACGAGGTCCTTGGCGGGATCGAAACGGTATATCGGATGCCCCGGCGGCGAAATGCGCTTTTCCGCGCCGATGCGGGCGACGATGCCGTCGGCCTCGTCCGGATCGACCGTCTGCGGCGTCTGGCCGGCCAGGCCGAGCATGACGGCGCGGTCCGAGCCGTGGCCAATGCCGGTATAGGCAAGCGAGCCATGCAGGCTGGCGCCGATGCGGTCGACTTTGACGCCTGCCGGGCGCGGCCAATCGCCGGCCAGGATCTCGTCGAGGAAACGGCGCGCGGCTGTCATCGGCCCCATCGTGTGCGAGCTCGACGGCCCGATGCCGATCTTGAACAGGTCGAAAACCGAAAGGAACACGGGCCGTGGTCTCCTGAGCGCCGGTCAGAAACTTACATATAGGAATTCCCTGGATGTTTCCGCTGTTTTGCAAGTCGCGGCGCGGCGGCTGCCGACCTTGTTTGCTCCGCCAGCGACATCATCCTGCTGAGGCCTCCTGCCCCGTCGAAGCGCCGGCGTCGCCTGTGTTACAAGAACGCATGGGCGACTCACTCCATCTCTCATTGGCAGATCTGGCGGCTTTGACCTTCTTCCTGGTCGTCTGGGTGCTGCACACGCTCGCCTCCGACGGCAAGCTGATCAGCCGCGTCTCGCTGACGACCGCGATGAATGCCCAGCGCGAGGCCTGGATGCGCAATATGGCCGAGCGCGAGATACGCATTGTCGATACCGCCATCATGGGCGGCCTGCAGCAAGGCACCGCCTTCTTTGCCTCGTCTTCCCTGATCGCGCTCGGCGGCTGCTTTGCCCTGCTCGGCGCCTCCGACCGCGTGCTCCAGGTTCTGGCCGACCTGCCGTTCGGCGAGGCTTCGTCGCGCGAAACCTTCCAGACCAAGGTATTCGGCCTGGTGCTGATCCTGGCCTTCGCCTTCTTCAAATTCGGCTGGGCCTACCGGCTGTTCAACTATTGCTCGATCCTGATCGGCGCTGTGCCGACCCCGCATGGCCCTGCTTCGCGCAATCCCGTCAGCGAAACCGCGGTGTGGCGGGCGACGCGCATGAACGTGCTCGCCGGCAAGCACTTCAACGCCGGGCTGCGCGCCGTCTTCTTCTCGATCGGCTATCTAGGCTGGTTCGTCGACCCGGTCGTGTTCGTGATGTCGACGCTGGTGCTTCTGGCGGTGCTGGTGCGCCGCCAGTTCTTCTCGGCGGCGCGGCAGGCAGTGCTCGGTCAGCCGCCCGGTCCGGGAAAGAGCTGATCGATCCTGCCGGACAGCCGGTAGGCAAAAAGCCCGATCCATTCGCGCACCGCAATGGTGGTTGCCTGCACCGAATCAACGGGATTGTCGCGGTAGAAGCCGACGCCTTCCTTGCCCGAGGTGCGATAGTCGACGGGCCACGGAATGGTCGCAAAGCCCGCCTTGTCGAACAGCGCCTTGGCGCGCGGCATGTGGAAGGCCGAGGTGACCAGCAGCCACGTCTCGCCAGGCTTCGGCTCGACCAGTTTCCGCGAGAAGACCGCATTCTCATAGGTGTTGCGCGATTTGTCCTCGAGGATCAGGCGATCGGCGGAGACGCCAAGCGCGCCAAGCAGGCGCGGCGCCGTGTCGGCGTCGCCCTCGCCGTCGAGGAAAAGCGAGCCATTGCCGCCGGACACGACGATCTTCGCCTGGGGAAAGCGCCTGGCGAGGATCGCCGTCTCCACCATGCGGTCGCCGCCGCTGTTCAGCTCATAACCGCCGCGCGCCAGGTTGATTGCGCCCTCGAAGCCGCCGCCAAGCACGACGATGCCGTCGACCTTCTCAGGCAATGGCGGCTTCGGAAAACGTTCTTCCAGCGGGTTGAGCATCATCGCACCGACCGACGTCCAGGCCGAAAGGACCAGAATCGCGATGCCGAGCACACTTCCCGTCGCCGCCAGCCGGCGGCGCTGGAACAGCGCTGCGAACAGTCCGGCAAGCAGCAGGAAGATCGCCAGATTGATCGGCTGGCCGAAGAACCAGAAGACTTTCGACAAGTAGTAGAACATCCCTCACCCTCTGTCAGATGAGGTATGAGCCTACCACCACTTTTCCGGCTGAAATTTGCCCGCCGCCTGCTCGATGACATTGGCCGTCTGGAACAGCGTCTCCTCGTCGAACGGGCGGCCGATGAGCTGCAGGCCGAGCGGCAGGCCCTTGCCGTCGAGGCCGGCGGGCACCGAAATGCCGGGAAGGCCGGCCATGTTCACCGTCACGGTGAAGATGTCGTTGAGATACATCTTGACCGGATCGGAGGCCATGTCCTCGTCGGCGATGCCGAAAGCGGCCGATGGGGTCGCGGGCGTCAGGATGACGTCGACGCCGGCGGCAAAGACATTCTCGAAGTCGCGCTTGATCAGCGTGCGCACCTTCTGCGCCTGCAGATAGTAGGCGTCGTAGTAGCCGGCCGACAGCACATAGGTGCCGATCATGATGCGCCGCTTGACCTCGCGGCCGAAGCCGGCGGCGCGAGTCTTCTCATACATGTCGATGATGTCCTTGCCGGGCACGCGCAGGCCGTAGCGTACACCGTCGTAGCGGGCGAGGTTCGACGACGCCTCGGCGGGCGCTACGATATAATATGCCGGCAAGGCATATTTGGTGTGCGGCAGCGAGATGTCGACGATCTCGGCGCCGGCATCCTTCAGCCAGGCAATGCCTTTCTGCCAGAGCGCCTCGATGTCTTGCGGCATGCCGTCGACGCGGTATTCCTTCGGAATGCCGACCTTCATGCCCTTGATCGGCTTGCCGATCGCCGCTTCATAGTCCGGCACCGGGCGGTCGACCGAGGTCGTGTCCTTCGGATCGACGGAAGCCATGGACTTCAGCAGAATCGCGGCGTCGCGCACGTCGCGAGCGATCGGCCCGGCCTGGTCGAGCGACGAGGCGAAAGCAACGATGCCCCAGCGCGAGCAGCGCCCATAGGTCGGCTTGATGCCGACCGTACCGGTGAAGGCGGCGGGCTGGCGGATCGAGCCGCCGGTATCGGTGGCGGTTGCGCCGGCGCACAGGAACGCGGCCACAGACGACGCCGAGCCGCCGGACGAACCGCCTGGCACCAGCTGGGCGTTATCAAGCGTGCGCTGGGTCTTGGTGCCGCCGGCGGAGACGAAGCCGCCATCGCCCTGATGCGTCGTCGGCATCACCACCGTGTCGAGCCGCGAGCGCCGCCACGGATTGATCACCGGGCCGTAATAGGAGGTCTCGTTCGACGAGCCCATGGCGAACTCGTCCATGTTGAGCTTGCCGAGCATGACGGCGCCGTCGGCCCACAGATTGGACGTCACGGTGGACTCGTAGCGCGGCCTAAAACCGTCCAGCACGTGGCTGCAGGCCTGGGTGTGGATGCCTTCGGTGGCGAACAGGTCCTTGATGCCGAGCGGGATACCCTCCAGCGCGCCGCCCTCGCCCTTGGCAAGCTTGGCATCCGAGTTCTTTGCCATGTCGCGCGCCTTGTCGGCGGTGACGGCCACATAGGCGTTGAGCACCGGATTGGCGCGATCGATCGCCGCCAGATAGGCCTCGGTGATCTCGGCCGCGGTGATCTCCTTGCCGCGCAGCTGGGCGCGGGCCTCGGAAATGGTGAGATGTGTGAGATCGCTCATCAGGCAAGGCTCTTTTCGTAAAACACCGACCATTCGGAGTCGGGATAATCCAGCACCGGTCCGCAACGCGTGAATCCGGCGCGCTCATAGACGGTCCAGGCGGCGGGATGGCGATCGCCGGTTTCGAGTACCAGGCGCGTCAGCCCTTCCTGCCGGGCAAGCGCCTCGACCCGCCCGACGATCTCGGCGCCGATCTTCATGCCGCGATGCGAAGGCCGCGTGTACATGCGCTTGACCTCGCCGGTCGCCTCTTCGTGGCGCTTCAGCGCCCCGCAACCTACGGCAAGGCCGTTGTCGCGCGCGATGAACACCGTCGTGTCCGAGCAGGCCATCTGCTCGACCGTCAGGTGATAGCAATGCTCGGCCGGCGTCAGCTCGAGCAGCGCGGCGTTGAGTTCGGCGACCAGCGCGCGCACGTCGTCCTGCAGAGGCGTCTCGACGGCGATCTCGACAGCCACGGTCTACTCCACCACCTTCGGAACGAGGAAGAAATTCTCTTCCGTCGCCGGCGCGTTGGCGACGACGTCGGCGGGCTTGTTGCCGTCGGTAACGACATCCTGGCGCTTCTTCATCTCCATCGGCGTGACCGAGGTCATCGGCTCGACGCCCGAGACATCGACCTCGTTCAATTGCTCGACGAAGCCGAGAATGGCGTTCAATTCGCCGGTCATGCGCTCGGCGTCCTCCTCGCTCACCGCGATACGGGCAAGGCGCGCGACGCGCTTCACGGTCTGAAGATCAACGGACATGTTCTTTTCGCCTCGGGAAAACCAGTGCGGGCTATAGCGGCGCGGCGTCTGCCGCGCAACATGCATGATGCCGGAGCGATTGCGCCCGTTGCCCCCCAATGGTCGATGAGGCGACCTAGATCGTGATCGGCTTGCCGATCTCAGGCAGCGCCACGTTGACGCCCGAGCCTTCCATGCCGGCGACGAATTTGTCGGCGGTCTGGTCGATCATCGGGAAAGTCCTGAAATGGCAGGGAACGACGGTATCGAAGCCGAAGAACCGACGGCAGGCAAGGGCCGCCACCGCGCCGCCCATGGTGAAGCGGTCGCCGATCGGCACGATGCCGACCTTTGGCTCGTGCAGCTCGTTGATCAGCCCCATGTCGGAGAAGATGTCGGTGTCGCCCATGTGGTAGAGCGTCTTGTCTTCGGGAAAATGCAGGACGAGTCCACCCGGATTGCCGAGATAGGTGTTGGTGCTGCCTTCACCGCCGAAGGAGGACGAATGCAGCGCCTGGACGAACGTCGTGGTGAACGGCCCGCAATCGACGGTGCCGCCGATATTGCCCGGATTGATCTTGTCGCCGCTGACGCCCTGGCCGACGAGGTACATGCAGATCTCGAAATTGGCGACCAGCATGGCGCCGCTTTTCTTCAGCACCTCGACCGCGCCGCTGACATGGTCGTTATGGCCGTGGGTCAGGAGAACGTGAGTCACACCTTCCGCCGGCCCTTCCCAGCCGCCCGTCCAGGACGGATTGCCGACCAGATAGGGGTCGATGAGAATGGTGGCGTCCTTGGTCTCGACGCGGAATGCCGAATGCCCGTACCAGGTCAGTTTCATGAATGCTTTCCTCGATTTTCCCGTTGCCAAAGGATAGAACGCTGGCGGCAAATTTAAAGTGGCGCAGCGCTTCCTAACGTCAAAAGGATGTGTGACGCCCAAATGTCAGAGGAAGCCGTTGGGCATTATTTCAATCGAGGAACTGCCGGAGCGTCTCGCCGAGGGCAAGACGCTCGCCGGGCTCGATCTCGGCGATAAGACGATCGGCGTGGCCGTCTCCGACCGCGGGTTGTCCTTCGCCCATCCGCGCCCGGTCATCCTGCGCAAGAAATTTTCGCTCGATGCCGCCCAACTGCTCGCTCAGCTCGCGAAGGACAATGTCGGCGCCATCGTGCTTGGCCTTCCCGTGAACATGGACGGCTCGGAAGGGCCCCGTGCGCAAAAATCGCGCGCCTTCGTCCGCAACATGGCGCCGCTTTCCCACCTGCCCTTCTTGCTGTGGGACGAGCGGCTGTCGACGGTCGCTGCCGAGCGGACGCTGATCGAGATGGACTTCTCGCGTAAGAAGCGCGCCGGCAAGATCGATTCGGCGGCCGCCGCCTTTATTCTGCAGGGAGCGTTGGACCGGCTTCAGTCGCTTGGCCGAGCCGATCGGGGCTGATGTCGCCCTGCCGGCGCTGCCTTATCCATTCGGCGATGTTGCGCCGGCGGCGGAAGGCCCACAGCCCCATGAGCAGGAAGAAGTCGAAAACGCAGGTCCGCGCCACCATGCCCGGTATGATGGCCGGGTCGACGCCGAGCATCTGGCCATAGAGCTGGAAAGCGAAATCGTGCACCTGTCGGCTCAGCATCGCGTAGCCGAAATTCATGTCGTTGGCCGACAGGAAGAACCATCCCCAGAAGATGGCCATCGGAGCAGCCCAGAGTGTGAATATCGTGCGCATCAGCGCCTGCCTCCAGGCTTGCTTTCCGGGCGGCCGGATATGCGCGAAAGCAAGGAGCTGTGCGCGGCCCCCATCGCCATGCGCGAGGCGGCGCGAACATCGCCCTGGGGCAAATTCATTGCGGCGGCAAGGGCGGAGCGGCGCTCGGCCGTCACCGCAACATAGGAGGCAAGCAGTGCCGTCATCTGAACGCCGAGAATCACGAACAGGCCGTCAATGCCTTGCACCACGCCGCCGATGAGAATCAGCGAAAGCAGCGACGATGCGAAGATGAAAGCGACCCGCGCAACGCTTTCGCCTGCGTCGGGCCTTGCCGGGCCGTTGAGCAGCGTTTCGACAAAGGCCCAGCAGAACAGCACCGCGACAGTCAGGAGCGCGACCGAAAGCGGCGCGACCACGGCGACATTTTCAAGCTGCGGAAACCGGCCGCCCTGGATCGAGAGGCCAAGGACGCCAAGCGCCGCTGCTATGCCCCGGCTGCCGTCCATGCATACATAGGCAAGCAGGGCAAAGACCACCGCCCAATGCAAGGCCAGAACTGAGCTCAAGACGTGCCGCATACGAATCCTGCTTCGCGGAGCCCGGGCCATGGTCAACCCTTCCCTACTCCAGCAAGCAGAGATTGGGCTTTGCGAAGGTCCGCCGCAATGGAAACCATTTGTTAAGGTTAACGGCTATCCACAGATAGGCAATCGTTCTGGGAGCATGGCACCGAAGCGTGCGAAGCGGTTTTCGGATCGTACTCTTTGATTTAGAGCCGGATCAGGTCACCGGCGGATAGAGCGTGTCGATGATCATGCGCGCATCATGGCGCGAATCGAGCATGCCGTAGGTGGTGCGCCACTGGCCGCCGAGCCGGGTTTCGACGAAGGCGTCGGCGATCCGCCCTGCTCCCAGCCTGCGCAGCTCCGCCGCGGCGGCCGACAGCGCGAGCTGTTCAGTGAGCAGCCGAGCCGACCCTTGGTCGGTCGCGGCGACCTGCATGGCCGCCTTCAGCACGCCGATAGTGCCGCGTCCGCCGGTGCCGAGATCGCGGTCGATGCCCGCGAGCACCTCCTCGAACAGGCCAGGCGCGCGGCCAAGCACGCGCAGCACATCGAGCGCCATGACATTGCCCGAGCCCTCCCAGATCGCGTTGACCGGCGCCTCCCGGTAGTAGCGGGCTAGCGGCGCTTCCTCGACATAGCCATTGCCGCCAAGACATTCCATCGCCTCGTAGAGCAGCGCCGGCGCGATCTTGCAGACCCAGTATTTGACCACAGGCGTCATGGCCCGGGCAAAGGCCGCCTCGCCGCGATCGCTGGCCGCCTCGTCGAAGGAGCGCGCCAGCCGGAACGACAGCGCCGTGGCCGCGGCGACGTCGAGCGCCATATCGGCGAGAACCCGCTGCATCAGCGGCTGGTCGATCAGGTTCGAGCCGAACACCTGGCGATGGCGCGTGTGGTGCACGGCCTCGGCAAGGCCCGCCCGCATCAGCGCCGACGAAGCGACCGCGCAGTCCAGCCTCGTTAGCGTCACCATGTCCATGATGGTCTTCACGCCGGCGCCCGGATCGCCGACCATCTCGCCGATGGCATTGACGAACTCCACCTCCGACGAGGCGTTCGAGCGGTTGCCGAGCTTGTCCTTCAGCCGCTGGAAGCGGAAGCCATTGCCGGAGCCGTCGCCCAGGATGCGCGGCACGAGGAAGCAGGACAGCCCCTCCGGCGCCTGACCGAGCACCAGGAAGGCATCCGACATCGGCGCCGACATGAACCATTTGTGGCCGGTGAGCCGATAAAAACCGCTGCCCGTGCGCTCCGCCCTGGTG
>NZ_RZRY01000256.1:0-8330 GCF_003998035.1 Mesorhizobium sp. M2A.F.Ca.ET.039.01.1.1
GATATAGGCAAGCCGAACCGGATTGAACTTGTGCAGCGGACGGAACTTGCCGTTCGGGTTCCACCATTCGGCGGCAAGGGCGGAAAAGCGTTCGACTTCTCCGGCATCGATGGTCGATCGGCGGGGTTCTGGCATAGGCGGGTCTCCAGCGCATGACCCCGAAAATCGGAATCGATTTTCGGAAAAGGATCATGCGCAAAGTCAAACTGCTACAGCGTCCTTTGCGCGTCCGAGAGGACGCGCGGCGCTGTAGAGCGTTAGGAAGTCGGGCCCTTGGCGCCAAAAGTCAAGGCAGGGTTTTTCGGCTGCCGCCATGCGCGCCCCGGCAACCCTGCGGCGCGGCCCGGCGTTCTGTCAGCACATGGCAGCTGACTTGCCGCGCGTCGAAACAAAGCGGAATGAAGAACGAATACAGGACAGCCGGCACCGGCAGGAGGATCAAAAATGCGCATCGAGACTTCGATCCTTTGGCGCCGGCTCGACCAGGAAGGCCACGATGCCTGCCTGCTCGGCGAGACGGATGATGGTTGGTGTCTCAAGGGACATGCCCTCTTCGTCCATGACGGCAAGTCGTCCAGCCTTGCCTATGAGGTGAGTTGTGATTCCGGCTGGCGCACGCGCGCGGCGCGGGTCGACGGCTTTGTCGCGCTGCAGGAGTTGCGCTTTGAGATCGAGCGCCGGGCCGACGGCCAATGGCTGCTCAACGGCAAGGGCCAGGCGGAGGCAGCCGGCCTTGTCGACATCGACCTCGGTTTCACACCCGCCACCAATCTTCTGCCGATCCGCCGCCTCGATCTTGGCCCCGGCAAGACGACGCCCGCCCCAGCCGCCTATCTGGCTTTTCCCCAGCTCGAGCTTGTGCGCCTCGATCAGACCTATCGTCGGCTCGACGAAAGCCGCTACGCCTACGCCGCGCCCATGTTCGGTTATGAGGCCGTGCTGACGGTTTCGTTGGCCGGCTTCGTTGTCGATTATCCAAGCCTGTGGCGAAGCGCTGCCTGAGCAAGTTGCGCGATCAGCGCGACAGCGCAATCTCGGCATGGCTCATGACAACGCTGGCGGGCTCGATCGCCTGCATGGCCTCGCTGTCGCCGATCTCGGCTATAATGCGGTCTGCCGCCGCCTGGGCCTGATCCAGGCTCTGCCAGCGCACGACATCCACCCAGGTGCCATCCTCACGCTTCCCTAGGTGACGGGCAAGAAAGCCCGGCTGCCGGGCGAGCCAGTCGGTCATGACCCGGTTGTTGGCGACAAAGCCGGCTTCGGAGCCGGGCTTGAGGCGGAAGGTGACGATTTCCAGGGTTTCGGTCATGAGAATCTCCAAAGGCCGGGTTTCGGCAGTCTATGGCATGATCGGCGACAGAAATCCGTCAGGATGAGCGTCGTCGGGGCGGCTATAGGCTCGCTCGCTTGCGAAGCCTTGTTGTTTTGGCTAAGGAGGCCGCGCATTTCCGCGCCTGGCTTAACCCCTGGCGTTTCCTTCGGTTCCGGCCGTGCGCCGGCTTCAGTCAAAGGCATTTCGCTTCCATGGCGCGTATCGTGATGAAATTCGGCGGAACCTCGGTCGCCGACATCGCCCGCATCCGCAATGTGGCGCGCCATGTCAAACGCGAGGTCGATGCCGGCCATGAGGTGGCGGTCGTGGTTTCGGCCATGGCCGGCAAGACCAACGAACTGGTCGCCTGGACCCGCGAGGCCTCGCCGATGCATGACGCGCGCGAATATGACGCGGTCGTCGCCTCGGGCGAACAGGTCACCGCCGGCCTGTTGGCGATCACGCTGCAGAGCATGGGGGTGCACGCCCGCTCGTGGCAGGGCTGGCAGATCCCGATCAAGACCGACAATGCGCATGGCGCGGCGCGCATCCTCGACATCGACGGCGCCTTCCTGATCAAGCGCTTCGGCGAGGGCCAGGTGGCGGTCATCGCCGGTTTCCAGGGCATCGGGCCGGACAACCGCATCGCCACCCTCGGCCGCGGCGGCTCCGATACAAGCGCCGTCGCGATCGCGGCGGCGGTGAAGGCCGACCGCTGCGACATCTATACCGATGTCGACGGCGTCTACACCACCGATCCGCGCATCGAGCCGAAAGCCCGGCGTCTGGCCAAGATTTCCTTCGAGGAAATGCTCGAAATGGCTTCGCTTGGCGCCAAGGTTCTGCAGGTGCGCTCGGTGGAGCTTGCCATGGTACACAGGGTGCGTACCTTCGTGCGGTCGTCCTTCGACGATCCCGATGCGCCCGGAATGGGGGATTTACTCAATCCGCCCGGAACGCTTATTTGCGACGAGGAAGAGATCGTGGAACAGCAGGTCGTCACCGGAATTGCCTACGCCAAGGACGAAGCGCAGATTTCGCTGCGCCGCGTCGGCGACCGTCCAGGCGTCGCCGCCGGCATTTTCGGCCCGTTGGCCGAGGCCAACATCAATGTCGACATGATCGTCCAGAACATTTCCGAGGACGGCAAGTTCACCGACATGACCTTCACGGTGCCGTCGGGCGATGTCGACAAGGCGCTTGCCGTGCTGGACAAGCTGAAAGCCGAAGTCGGTTACGATGTCGTGCAGTCGGAAGCCGGCATGTCGAAGGTCTCGGTCATCGGCATCGGCATGAGGAGCCATGCCGGCGTCGCCGCCACCGCCTTCAAGGCGCTGGCCGACAAGGCGATCAACATCCGCGCCATCACCACTTCCGAGATCAAAATCTCGATACTGATCGATGGTCCCTATACGGAACTTGCAGTTCGTACTTTGCATTCCGTCTACGGTCTGGATAAGCAATAGCAAGAACTGAGTCAGTTGTTGCGTGAACGCCGGCCGCGGGAGAAACTGCGGCGGGCGAAATGCCCATTGGAGAACAAGCCGCGATGCGTGATACGGCCGGTGGCCCGCGCGTTCTGCTCAAACGGCTTCGCGAGCTCATGCAGGAGCCGCTGGAGCCGCAGGAGCGGCTCGACCGTATCGTGCGCGACATCGCCTCCAACATGGTGGCGGAAGTCTGCTCGCTCTATGTGCTGCGCGCCGACTCCGTGCTCGAGCTCTACGCCACCGAAGGTCTGAACCCCAACGCCGTCCACCTGTCGCAGTTGCGGCTGGGGCAGGGACTGGTCGGCACGATTGCCGCCAGCGCGCGGCCGCTCAACCTGTCCAACGCGCAGGAGCACCCGGCCTTCGCCTATCTGCCGGAGACCGGCGAAGAGATCTACAACTCCTTCCTCGGCGTGCCGGTGCTGAGGGCGGGGCGCACGCTGGGCGTGCTGGTGGTGCAGAACAAGACCATGCGCCATTATCGAGACGACGAGGTCGAGGCGCTGGAAACCACGGCGATGGTGATCGCCGAGATGATCGCCACCGGCGATCTCGCGCGCCTGACCCGGCCCGGGCTGGAGCTCGACCTGCGCCGTCCGGTGAGCTTCACCGGCCTTTCCTTCAACGAGGGCGTCGGCCTCGGCCATGTCGTGCTGCACGAGCCGCGCATCGTCGTCACCAACCTGTTCAACGAGGACAGCGAGGAGGAGGTGCGCCGGCTGCAGTCCTCGCTCGGCTCGCTCAGGCTGTCCATCGACGACATGCTGGAGCGGCGCGAAGTCGCCTTCGAGGGCGAGCACCGCGAGGTGCTCGAGGCCTATCGCATGTTCGCCAATGACAGCGGTTGGGTGCGCCGGCTGGAAGAGGCGATCCGCAACGGCCTGACCGCGGAAGCGGCGGTCGAGAAGGTGCAGAGCGACATGCGCGCCCGCATGCTGCACATGACAGACCCTTATCTGCGCGAGCGGATGAGCGATTTCGACGACCTTGCCAACCGGCTCCTGCGCCAGTTGATGGGGCGCGGCCCCGAGGATGTCGCGGCCGCGCTGCCCAAGGACGCCATCATCGTCGCCCGTTCGATGGGCGCGGCCGAACTGCTCGACTATCCGCGCGACAAGCTGCGCGGCCTGGTGCTGGAGGATGGCGCCGCGACCAGCCATGTCGTCATCGTCGCCCGCGCCATGGGCATTCCCGTCGCCGGCCAGATGAAGGGCGCCGTTTCCATGGCGGAAAACGGCGACGCCATCATTGTGGACGGCGAGGAAGGGACCATCCACCTGCGGCCGCAGTCGGATCTCGAGGCCGCCTATGCCGAAAAGGTCCGGTTCCGGGCCCGACGGCAGGAAGTGTACCGGGAACTGCGCAAGAAGCCGTCGCTGACCAAGGATGGCGTTCCGGTCGATCTCCTGATGAATGCGGGTCTTGCCGTCGATCTGCCGCAGCTGACCGAATCGGGCGCCGCCGGCATCGGACTCTTCCGCACCGAATTGCAGTTCATGGTCGCCTCGACCTTCCCGCGCGCCGAGGCGCAGGAGCGGCTCTACCGCGACGTCCTCGATGCCGCGCGCGGCAAGCCGGTCACCTTCCGCACCATCGATATCGGGGGAGACAAGGTGCTGCCTTATTTCAAGGGCGCGATCCAGGAGGAAAACCCGGCGCTCGGCTGGCGCGCGATCCGGCTCACGCTCGATCGTCCCGGCCTGCTCAGAACGCAGATCCGGGCGCTGCTGAAAGCCAGCGGCGGCCGCGAGCTGAAGCTGATGCTGCCTATGGTGACCGAGCTGTCGGAGATCGCGCAGGCGCGCGAGATCATCGACCGGGAGGTCCGGCACCTGTCGCGCTTTGCCCATCACCTGCCCACCAGCCTTAAGCTCGGCGCGATGCTGGAAGTGCCCTCGCTCTTGTTCCAGCTCGACGAACTTATGAAGGCGGTGGATTTCGTTTCGGTCGGCTCCAACGACCTCTTCCAGTTCATGATGGCGGTCGACCGCGGCAACACGCAGCTTGCCGACCGTTTCGACACGCTTTCGGCGCCGTTCCTGCGGGTGTTGAAGACGATTGCCGATGCCGGCGTGCGCAACAACACGCCGGTGACGCTGTGCGGCGAGCTTGCCGGCAAGCCGATCTCGGCAATGGCGCTGATCGGCCTCGGCTTCCGCTCGATCTCGATGTCGCCGGCCTCGATCGGCCCGGTCAAGGCGATGCTGACAGAGCTGCCGCTGCAGGAGCTGAAAGACTTCTTCAAGGACAATCTGATGGCGCCCAGCCTGGGAACGCCGATGCGGGCGCTGCTGCAGGCGTTTGCCGACGACCGTTCTATTCCGCTCTAGATTCACGTGAGGGCGGTCTGCAAATGGCGATTTTCTGCGCTCCCGGTGCTCATGTACCTAAATGTACATTCGGCTCCAGTTCTCGAAACTCGCCATTTTCGACTCGCCCTGACGTGAATTCCATCGAAGTTCGAAGACCATGATCAACCTGCCTCGCGACCGTATGGATCAAGTCGTCAAGCGTTTCGACATGCTCGAAGCGCAGATGGCGGCCGGGCCTGCCGCCGATCAATATGTCAAAATGGCTTCCGAATATGCCGACATCCAGGAGATGGTGGGCAAGATCCGGTCGTTGCGAGCAGCCGAGCAGGAGCAGGCGGATCTCGAGGCGATGCTCGCCGACAAGGCAACCGATGCCGAGATGCGGGCCCTGGCCGAGGCGGACCTGCCGGAGGTCGAGAGCCGCATCGAGGCGCTGCAGAAGGACATCCAAATCCTGCTCCTGCCCAAGGATGCGGCCGACGAAAGGAACGCCATCCTCGAAATCCGCGCGGGCACCGGCGGCGACGAGGCAGCACTGTTCGCAGGCGATCTCTTCCGCATGTATGAGCGCTATGCCGCCTCGCGCGGCTGGCGCTTCGAGATCGTTTCGGCCAGCGACGGCGAGGTCGGCGGCTACAAGGAAATCATCGCCTCGGTGTCGGGCAAGGGCGTGTTCGCGCATCTGAAGTTCGAATCCGGCGTTCACCGCGTCCAGCGCGTGCCGGAAACCGAAGCCGGCGGGCGCATCCATACCTCGGCGGCGACGGTCGCTGTGCTGCCCGAGGCCGAGGAGGTCGATATCGACGTCCGGCCGGAGGATATCCGCATCGATACGATGCGCGCCTCGGGGTCCGGCGGTCAGCACGTCAACACCACCGACTCGGCGGTTCGCATCACCCACCTGCCAACCGGCATCATGGTGGTGCAGGCGGAGAAGTCGCAGCACCAGAACCGGGCGCGCGCCATGCAGATCCTGCGCGCGCGGCTCTACGACCTCGAGCGCAGCCGCGCGGATGAGGAGCGCTCTGAGTCACGCAAATCGCAGGTCGGGTCCGGCGACCGGTCGGAGCGCATCCGCACCTACAACTTCCCGCAAGGGCGCGTCACCGACCATCGCATTAACCTCACGCTCTACAAGCTCGACCGGGTGATGATGGGCGAGCTCGACGAGGTCATCGACGCGCTGATCGCCGACCATCAGTCGAAGCTGCTTGCCGATATGAGCCTCGATGGCTGATCGACTGCCCGCCGCGCTTGGCCCGCTGCTCAGGGCGGCGCGCGAACGTCTGGCCACCGCCGGCATTGACGATCCAGGGCTCGATTCCCGGCTGATCGTCGAACATTTTTCCGGCACGACCCGCACCCAGGCAATTGCCGACCCAGGGCAAAAGGTGGGTTCGGCGGCGCTTTCGGCCATCGAATCCGCCCTGAGGCGTCGCGTCGCAGGCGAGCCGGCGCACCGCATCCTCGGTTATCGCGAATTCTACGGCTTGCGCCTGTCGCTCTCACCGGAGACGCTTGAGCCGCGGCCGGACACCGAGACGCTGGTAGACGCCATTCTGCCTTTCGCCAGGACAACGGCGGAAAGGCTCGGCGAATGCCGCATTCTCGACCTCGGCACCGGAACCGGCGCCATCGCGCTGGCCCTGCTCAACGCCGTTCCGGTTGCCACCGCGACGGGCGTCGACATTTCACCAGACGCATTGGCGACTGCGGCCGGAAATGCCCGGGATCTGGGGCTCGGCGGGCGCTTCAAAGCCTTGCATTCCAACTGGTTCGAAAAAGTTTCGGGCTCCTACCATGTAATTGCCTCGAACCCTCCCTATATACCCAGTCGAGAGATTGGAAATCTGCAGGACGAGGTCCGCGATTTCGACCCGCACCGGGCCTTGGATGGTGGTGCGGATGGTTTGGACCCCTACCGGGTCATCGCCGCCGAAGCGGCAGGATTTCTGGAAACGCAAGGCAGGGTAGCGGTCGAGATCGGCCACACGCAGAAAAACGAGGTCAGCGGAATATTCGCGGCAGCGGGCTATGTGTTAACCGGAACACATCGCGACCTCGGCGGCAATGACAGAGTTCTGGTGTTCGAGCGGCGAAAGCCCTGATACAGCGCGAAAAAACCGCTTGGCAATATAAGG
Source organism: Mesorhizobium sp. M2A.F.Ca.ET.039.01.1.1 (assembly GCF_003998035.1). NCBI lineage: Bacteria > Pseudomonadati > Pseudomonadota > Alphaproteobacteria > Hyphomicrobiales > Phyllobacteriaceae > Mesorhizobium > Mesorhizobium sp. M2A.F.Ca.ET.039.01.1.1. Next base: position 7,259 of record NZ_RZRY01000256.1, read on the forward strand.
GAATGCAGTTAGGGTCCGGCTCAACCGGATGAGACGAAGCAGGCAGTGCTCCCAGCGATTCGGTTTTCCTTGGAAATAGCTGCCTTCTTGCGCAAACGACGCCCAAGCTTCGTGCGGGAATCGTCCGGCAAGTGATGTAACCGGAACAGGATGGCACGTGGCGCCAACGCAATTGATGCGGGCGAACGCCGGTGAAGAAACGAAACGGCTGGCTGCATGAGCGCCTCCGTTCGTGAAGAGTTTTTCGAAAATTCACTATGAAGAGAGTCTAATGAGGCCACAACAGCAGAACAGGCGCATGCGCGGTCGCAACAACAATGGCGGCGGTGGCAACAACAACAACCGCAAGGGGCCAAATCCCCTGACCCGCACCTACGAGAGCAACGGCCCGGACGTGAAGATCCGCGGATCGGCTCAACAGATCGCCGAAAAATACGCCACACTCGCCCGTGACGCGCAGAGCTCCGGCGACAGGGTGATGGCGGAGAACTATCTCCAGCACGCCGAGCACTACAATCGCATCATTGCCGCCGCGCAGGCGCAGATGCCGATCCAGAACGCCCAGCAAAACCGCGACGACTTCGACGATGATCTCGATGAGGATCGTGACGAGTTCGATTCTGTCGGCAACAGCAACGGCGGTGGAGCCGAGGCGCCGGCCGCGGCGAACGGCTCGGGGCCGCAGCCTGTGATCGAAGGCACGCCGGCGGAGCTCGCCTACAACCAGGAAAACGGCCGCGACAACAACCGGCGCGACAACAACCAGCGCGACAACCGCGACAACAATGGCCGCGACCGGCATCGTGACCGCCGCAACGGCGGCTACGGCCAGTATGGCCAGAACGGTCAGCGTGGCGACAACGCCCAGCGCGGCGAGCATGGCGGCCAGCAGTTCGACCAGAACCGGCGCAATGAGACCCCGGCGCAGCCCGAGGCCGCTGGAGAAGCCGGACCCCAGGCCGAGCAGGCGCCGCAGTTCGACAGTTTCTCGCCGGCAGCGCTCGCCGCACAGGCGGAGCTCAACGAAGCCGCCATGGACAATGGCGGCGGTCGCCGGCCGCGGCGTCCGCGC
>NZ_RZRY01000257.1:0-8321 GCF_003998035.1 Mesorhizobium sp. M2A.F.Ca.ET.039.01.1.1
CTGAAAAGGCGCTCTGCAGGCGCCAGGCATCGTCGGGCGAGACAGTACGCAGCATCAGATCGTCCATCCAGGCGAAATGCTCGTGGGTGGCGCCGGGGATGAACATGGAGCAGAAGGCCTGGCGGAACATCGGGTTCGGCTTGCCCCAGCTCTCGCGCATCAGCGTCGCCACGGCCTCGCGCGTCGCGATCTCGCCGGCGTCGCCCCGCGCCCGCCAGCCTTTGACGTAACCGCCATAGAGGATCATGCCCGATACTTTCTCGGGATGGCGGATGGCGTAGGCGATCGAGACCGCACAGCTCTGCGACAGGCCGAGCAATGTGAAGCGGTCGAGCCCTGTCGCCTCGACCACGCGTTCGAGGTCGGACACCATGGTCTCGAACGAGATGTCGACGACCTGCCGCTGCGACAGGCCGTTGCAGCGTTCGTCATAGCGCACCAGCCGATTGTGGCGCGACAGTTCACGCATCCAGTGCCGCCAGATCGGGCTGTCCCAGTCGAAGGTGAGATGCGACATCCAGTGCGCGGCGCGCAGGATCACCGAGCCGCTGCCGGTGCTGGCATAGGCGAGCCTGGTGCCGTCGAGAGCCCGGCAGAATTGCACGGCGCGGCCGGGATCCTGCGGTAACACGCCGGGTTTCGACGGCGACTGCGGCGGCGTGGGGGGAGCAGCCTGCGGCGCGCGGCCGGTGGCCTGAGCGGCAGCCGACCGAACCTTCTCCTCCGGCGCCTCGGTCTCGGCCGCGAGGCCGGCGTCGTCCGGCAGGAGGCGGCGCAGGCGCCGGGCGAAGGGCAGCGCCCGTCGCGGCTCACCTGGCAGACGCTCGACCAGCTCGCGCAGGATGCCAAGCTCGACGATCTCCACCTCGCTGGCGATGGCCTGTCGCCAGGCTTCATAGTCGAAGCAGCGCTCGAGCGAGAGGTCGGCGAGAAAGCCGCCGCGGATCGAGGCCAGGACGGCTTCAAGCTCCTCGGTCGAGTGTGACGAAAGGTCAGCCTTCACCAGCGGCGCCAGCTGCGCATAGTCCGTCGCGATGTTGAGTACGACGGCGTTGCGGTCGGCGCTCAAAGCGGATTCGTCGGCGCCCAGCACCTGGCGGATCTTGGAGAGGCTCCAGCGCAAGGCGCCGCGCGGGTCGTCGGGAATGTCCCAGAATATCTCGCATAGCCGCTCGCGCTGATGCTGCCTGGCGGTGACGGCGAGGTAAGCGAGCAGCGCCCGCGTCTTGCGCGACGGCGGCAGGTCCAGCGGCTGGCCGTAGCGCGTGACCTGAAAATCGCCAAGCACGCGCAGTTCCAGCCTGTGCTGAGGGCCGTTCATGCGTTCACGCGCTTGTCGATCGCCATGGTCCCCTTCGGCCGAGGCCGCCGCTGCGAAGGGCAGCCAATAGCAAAAATGGCTAATTTAGGAAAGCTTGGCGGTTCAAGGCAGCAGCAGCTTCAATCGTGAGAGCCTGAGGCGCGCCAGGCGCCGCGCCGGGTTGTGAGAGGCTTCCAGGCCGGCCTCGACCAGGAAGGCCAAGGTCATCAACTCGATCAGGAATTCGTCGGCGGCGTCGAAAGTGGCGCGTGAGCCGGCAGCGAGATGCTTGAGCAGAGCGCGAGCTTCCTCGACTGCGTCGGCGCTGCCGGTGTCGATCAACGCTTCGAGCCTGGTGAAGCAATCCATGTCGATACTCTCCGCCCCGCCAAGGCGATAGATCGACTTGGCGGCGGAGACATCCACATATGTTAAGCGAGCTGCTTTGGGGCCTGCTCACGCCTTGGATCGAACCGCCCTTGGCTTGATGACCGTTGCCAGCACGACACCGACGACAATGAAGGCGGCGCCGAGCAAATCGTAATCGTGCAGGCTCTCGCCGAGCAGCAGATAGGCGAGGATGGCGACGAACAGCGTCTGCAGATAGAGCAGCATGCTTGCCCGGCTGGCGCCCAGCGTCTCGACGCTTTTGTTGTAGAGATAATACATCAGCGCACCACCGGGGCCGGCCAGATAAGCGAGCGCGAGCAGGCCATTGCCATTCAGGGCGGAGCGCTCGTCGTTGAATATCTCCCAGAGATGGAACGGCAGCGCCACCAGCGCGCCGGCGCCGAGCAGGAGGACCACCAATGGCAGAAGCTCGAGACCGAATTTGGAGCGGCGCAGCAGCACCGTGTAGAGCGCCCAGCAGAAGGCGCTGCCGACGATCCACAATTCGCCGATGTTGAAGCGCAGTTGCACCAGCGCGCCGATATTGCCATGCGCGACGATGACCAGCATGCCGGCAAGTGCCGCAACCGCGCCGAGCGCCTTCCAGAGGCCGAGCGGTTCGCCCAGCACCAGGCGCGCCAGCACCATGGTCATGATCGGCGACATCGCCATGATGATGCCGGCCGTGGTCGCGTCAGTGTCGTTCAGTCCACGGTAGATCATGCCCTGGCAAAATGTCAGGCCGATCGCGCCGACGGCGACGATCTCAAGGGGGCGGGATTTGAGAAGCGCCAGCATGGCGCCGTGATGGCGGTGCACGATCGGCAACAGGATGGCGCAGGCGAGCAAGAGCCGCCAGAAGCACAACCCCCAGGGCGGCATTTCCGGCGCCACCCATTTGGCCGCGATATAGACGCCGGCCGAAAGCAGCCAGCACAAGACGGCGGTCGGATAGCCGCCTAGCGAGGGTATCGAGATCGCGGCAGATTGCTCCGCCGGATGCGCTATCGGTATCGCCTGCATCGCATGCCCCCGTTCGAGAACGTCAGCCCAGACGTAAGCGGCAGTCTACCTCATCCCGGGCTTGTTCCCTATGGCCAGCGATGGAGGGTCACCGTCCAACGATCAGTGCGGTGTGTCGCTCGCCGGGTGCAACAAATCCCAGGCCGAGCCAACGCGACCATTGAACTGCGATGCGAAGCGTTCGGCCTCGATGTCTTCGAGACCGTCGTCGACAAGCGCCTCGATGCTTCGGCGCAGCAGAGCGAGCTGCATCCGCCGCGCATGACTCCTGTCGGTTTCGCGCATGATGGCCGTGACGTGATAGGCCACGACCGGCTGGCCGAGACAGGAGAGAAGCGCTCCCGACCCCGCCGTCGCCGCAGTGACTGCTTCCTCGATGTTCATGCCGGCGCTCCTCATCAAAGATGCTGGGCGCCTCCCCGGCAGATGGCGGCGATGGCGCCGCTTCTTTTCTAATTCCGGCGTCGCGAGACCATCGCTCGCGGCCAGACTCAAGTATCCTCCAGAACACTATTGAAGGCGACCGGATAGTTAATTGATGGTTAACGCGAACGGTCGCATCTTGGACGTTCGGCCCCGTCAAAACACATCGGTCAGTGGCCGGGAATGTTGCGCTCGGCCGATGGCGCGAGGCTCTGCGAGCCAGGTACCGAAACCGGCGCGCCCTGAAGCACCCAGTCGGCGGCGATCTGGCCGATGACCGGGGCGAGCTGGATGCCGTAGCCGCCGGCGCCGGCGGCGGTGATCAGCGCCGGCTCCGAGACATCGATCGGCCCGACAAAGGGGCGATGGTCGGCGGTCACCGGGTAGAGGCCCGCCCAGCCCCGGCCGAGCCGCGCGCCAGGCAGGTCGGGCACACGTTCCAGAAGCAGCTCCGCCAGATCGACCTTCGACTGCTCCTCGCACTGGTCGTTGTAATTGTCGGGGTCTTCCGGCGCGGTCGAATTCACCTTGTGGATCTCGGCGATCAGCTCGCCCGGTTTTTCGTGGCGGAAGTTGAGGCCGCTGCCTTCGCCGTTCACCAGGTCCATCACCATCGGCATGGTGTAGCCGAGCGGCGCGTCGAGATGGATGACGACGGCTTCGTGGCGCTCTGGCCAGATGTGCAGGCGCTGGCCGAAAAGTGCTGCGACCTGCGGAGCCCAGGCGCCGCCCGCATTGACCACGGCGTCGGCATCCACCGGGCCATGACTGGTCTCCAGCGTATAGCCGCCCGGCCGCCGTTCTGCGCCAAGCAGCTTGCGGTACTGGCGGATCTCGCCGCCCTTGGCGCGCACGATGCCGGCCAGGAAATTGCACATTTCATGCGGATCGAGGAAGCCGTTGTCGGGTCCGAACAACCCGCCTTCGAGGCCGTCGGGATTGATGTGCGGCACGAGGTCCCGGAGCTCGTTTGCGCGGACCAGGCGCGACCTTAAGCCCGCCTCGCCCTGGATCTCGACCGATTTCGCGAACAGCGCCATCTGCGCTTGCGTGCGCGCCAGCCGCAGATAGCCGATATGGTTGAAGCGTAGCCCCTCGCCTTCCCATTGGCGGAACCGGCGCAGCGAATGGACGCGCAGCAGGATCTCGAACGGATCGGTCAGCTGCGATCCGACGACGCCGACCGAGCGGCCGCTCGACCCCGAAGCGATCGACTGCGCTTCGAGCACCGTGACGCGCGCGCCCTGCTCGACGACATTGAGCGCCGTGCACATGCCCAGCGTGCCCGCGCCGATCACCACGACATGAGGAGAAGCTGTCATCTGTGGCCTGCCTTCAGGATTGCGCGGCGATGTCGCCCAGGGTCTCGTCGATCGCTTGAAGGATGGCGCCGGCATCCGCCTCGGTCATCGGCGTCGACAGCGCGAACAGGCCGTAGCTGGCGGAGAGCACGCCGCGGTCGAGCAGGCCCTTGTGGAAGGCGTCGGACTTCGCGCGCTCGGCCTGGCCCGGATAGACGGAGCGATAATCGGTGACGGGGTGCGAGGTGAAATGAACCTTGAACAGCGAGCCCAGGCCAACACACTGGCCGGCAAGACCGTGCTTTTGGAATGAGGCGGTGACGCCATCGCGCAATAAATTCCCGAGCCGATCGAGATGGCCGAAGCTTTCTTTCGTCAGCGCCCGCATCGAGGCAAGGCCGGCGCGCATCGTCACCGGATTGGCGGTGAAGGTGCCGCCATGCGGAAGCGCGGGCTTGCCGGCGGTCGGATCGAACACCGCCATGATATCGGCGCGCCCGCCCACCGCGCCGACCGGAAAACCGCCGCCGATGATTTTTCCGAGCGCCGTCAGGTCGGGCTCGATGCCCCACAGGCCTTGCGCGCCGGACCATCCCAGCCGGAACGAGATGACCTCGTCGAAGATGACCAGCGCGCCCGCCGCATGAGCGATCTCGACCATGGCCTGAAGGTAATCCTTGCGCGCCCGGATGAGGCCGGCGCGGTTGGGCATCGGGTCGATCAGCACGGCCGCGATGCTGTCGCCCTCGGCGGCGAAGACGGCGCGCAACGCTTCGCTGTCGTTGAAGGGCACGGCGATCACGTCGTCCAGCACGCCGCGCGGCGTGCCCTTGGCGTAAGCCGTAGACCTTGGCAGGTCACCCCAATTGGCCGGCGAGGAATCCAGGCTCACTTCGGCGAAATCGTAGGAGCCGTGATAGGCGCCCTCGATCTTGACGATCTTCGGCCGCAAGGTGAAGGCGCGCGCGGCCTTGATCGCCATCATCACGCCCTCCGTGCCGGAGTTGGTGAAGCGGACCTGGTCGACCGAGGGCAGCCGCTCGACCAGGAGCTCGGCGAGCTCGATCTCGCTCGGCGTCAGCGCGCCGAAGGCGGTGCCTAGCGGCAGCTGCCCGGCCACGGCCGCGGTGACGTCGGGATGGGCGTAGCCATGGATCATCGCGGTGAAATTGTTGATGCAGTCGTAATAGGCATTGCCGTCGACATCCCAGACCCGGCACCCCTCCCCGCGTTCGGCGTACACCGGAAACGGATCGACAAAGACCGTGGTGCGCGTGTTGCCGCCCGGCATCACCTTCCTGGCGCGTTCGAACAGGGCCTTCGATCCGGGCATGGCGTCGGGATAATGCGGCATGGCTCTCCGAGGCGAGTTCGACTGCTGAAACAGCGACGCAACCGCCGCTCGTCTCGTAGCTACGGTTCGTTTCCACGCCGCGCAATCGGCCAGACCGGGCATGCGAGGTGACCAGGTCCTTCCCATCCGCTGTCACGGCGACTCCGGCCATGCCGGGTGAAGGATTGCCTGCTGCGCCCGCCAGCCGCAGATAGCCGATCTGGTTCAATTGAGAACTCTCGCTCTTCCCGCTGGCGAAAACGAGGCAGCGCATGAATGCGAAGCATGATCTCGCTTTGAGCGTCCGACGCTGGTCGACGGCCGTCGACAAGTTCACCATCGGAACGGCCACGCCCGATATCTAGTCCATTTGGATGATGCTTCCTACGCCAGAAGACGTATCTGGTATAACCGGTCGGAACAATTCTAAAACGGCAAGATTTTCACAGTTGTTGATTCACTTCAACATGGGGCATACTGCTACAATGAAGAAATCTTAATCCAAGCACGCGCAGCCACTATGGCGTGTTTCTTGAGCACCGCGAGGAATGCCCAGCAAACAGAGGACCGTGGCCAGTGACACTCACACATGGATCTTACGAGGAGTTCGACACACGCCTGGCATGGGTTCGCTTCAGCATGCGCCACTGGAGGTGGAGCGCCATTCCGGGATGCATCCTCCTCCTGGGGGCGATATCCCCCGCAGACAATGGCGCCGAAATGCAGCAGCAGATCGTTGCGGCGCGGGGCGAACTGGCGTCGACAAAGGCTCAGTTGGACCTAAGCCAGCACGCTGAGCGTAAGGCGAGCGCGCAGGCAAAGGTGTTGGCCGGCACTTCCGCGGAGCAAGCAAAAGCGCTGAATGAGGCGAACCAGAGCAACGAAGCCCTCAAACTCGATCTGGAGGCGGCGCAGCGCGTCATCGAAGGACTGAAAGCACAAGCCGTTTCCTCGAACGAAGCACGCAGCGCCATGGAAGCGTCCCTGGCCGAGGCGAACCAATCGCTCGCCGATGAGCGGCATAAGGTCGAGCAATCCGAGCAAGAACTCGCCATGGCCCGCCAGGCCGCCGACGCCGAAAAGAAACGCGCAGATTTGGCCGTGGCTGAGCGAGCCACCGACCTCCAGCTGGCGGTCGCTGCCGCAAGACATGCCAACGAAGCATTGGACCTGGAACGTGCCCACGCGGTTTCGGCCGCAAGCGATCTTGACGGCGCCCGTCGGGAAAGAGACGCGGCAAAGCAGACATCCGCCGACTTGAGCGCAGCATTGGAGCAAGCGCGTCAAAGACTGACCGACATGTCCGTTGCCCTTACCGCTGCGCGAAAGGCGATCGAACTGGTCAACGCGCAAGGTGCGTGCCGCACAGAGCAAACAGAGCGCGCCACGCGTTCCGCCGCAGTTTCCCTTGCCGGCCAGGATGGCAAACTTGTCCGTCAAACAGGCTTGCAGGGCAAGATCAAAGCGAAGATGCCAGGATCACCGAAACGGGATCTGGTGGAGACGACGATTACGCTCCCCGACGCCTTGCTGCCGCCCCCGCCTCGATGACCATCGCCAGGAGCACAATTGGGTTAGCACGAACGCATGCCGCAGGAGGGTCCCGAAATGGGCAAATACGTGGCAGTCGCCATGATGATAGCAGTCGCTACCGGACCGGCGGCGGCCCTTGATGTCGGTGGTAGCGGCAAGGTCGGCGGCGTTGGCGTTGGCGCTGGAGTGAGCGCCGGATCGCAAGGTGTTTCCGCAGGGGTGGGGGCAAGTTTCGGCGGTGCGGGCGGCGCAAGTGTTGGCGCGTCAGCGGGCACAGGAGGCGTAAGCGTTGGTGCGTCGGCGAGCGCAGGTGGGACGAGTGTCGGCGCGTCCGCGAAGGCTGACACAGGGTCAGTCGGCGCGGGCGTTTCGGTTGGCAGTGCTCCAGACAGCGCAAGCGCGGGCGTTTCAACAGGTGCCGGCACAGCAACGTCAGGCACCACGGTCGCCGCGCCCCCCGACGACCCCAGCGTTCTCTCTGCCAAAAGCGCAACAACCGCGATCGGCCTGCCATCCACCCTCAAGCCCTCGAGCAACGGTGCCGGCGAGTTTGGGCGATCCACAGCGGGCTATCCTTTTGCGCCCCTGTTATCGCTGAAAGCGAAGCCAGGCACGCCGACCAACGTCGTGAGCGCGTGCCGTGCGGCGATCGGGTCGGCCGCGACGCCCCTTGGCGCCGTGCGCGTATACGCGGTCAGCGCCGGTCCGATGCGCCAACGCAAGGCCGGTCTGGCGGCGCCGATCGAGGTGCGAATAACCTATGCGCTCCGAGATGGCGTCCAAGTGCGACAAGCGAAAGTCCTGTGTCGCCTTAGCGCAACGGGAAAGGTTATCGCGGTAACGTAGCAACCGGCCGGCATTGGCCTGGACACCGGCGGAGTTGCCCGCTTTACCGAGATCGTGCACAGGGCCCGCTACTTGGCACCGCTACCTGGCAACGTCATTCGCCACTGTCCGGTTCGGGTGCCTCAGATGGGTCGGCGTGATGCCGGTCTGCTGGCGGAAGACGCGGCTGAAA
>NZ_RZRY01000258.1:0-8306 GCF_003998035.1 Mesorhizobium sp. M2A.F.Ca.ET.039.01.1.1
GGGGCAGCGCCGTCAGGAGGCTTCGGAAATCATCGAAAGGCTTGGCAGGCATTTGCGTCGGTCGCGGTCCGTTGCGGAAATCGCAAGCGGCATAGCCGCCTTCTGCAGCCGGCACAACCGCCTGACGATGCCGCGAACGCGTTGCCTTGCGGCGCATTGCGGAGGGCTTGCATTGCTCCGGCGGTTGCACCATGTGGAATGAACGCAAGAGAACACTATGACCGCCATCGAATCCCCCTGCATCCTGGTCTGTTCGATCGATATGAAAACCGGGTTCTGCTTCGGTTGCGGACGCACGCGCGACGAGATTTCCGACTGGCTCAGGATGACTCCTGACGTTCGCCGGGCGGTGATGGCCGAACTGCCGGCGCGGCTCGAAACGGTGGAGCGCCGGCCGCGCCGCGAAACCCGGCGTGCCCGCATGGCGCGCGAACGCGGCGTTCTGTGAGAAGAAACCGATGAACCGGCTGTTCTGGATCGTCATGGCGGTGATCGGCGTCGGGCTGGTGCTGCTGATGCTCAACAACTCGGCCGGCCACACTTTCGGCATGAACAACAATGATTTCGGCCGGCTGATCTGGGTCGGCGTGCTGGTCATGGTGATCGGCGCGAGCCTGCTCCGCTCGGGCCGGCCGCTTGGCGACATGGCACGCAATATCGGCGTCTGGGCCGCACTGATCCTCGTGCTGATCGCCGGCTATCAGTATCGCTACGAGCTGCAGGACGTCGCGAGCCGCGTGACGGCCGGTCTCGTCCCGGGCAGCCCGCTGGCGCTCGGCGTGGAGAACGGCCGCCCGACCGTCACGCTCGACAAGGCCGGCAATGGCCACTTCGAGGCCCGCATCCTGGTCAACGGCGCGCCGGTGCGCGCCGTCGTCGACACCGGCGCGACCAGCACGGTGCTGACATCGGAAGATGCCCAGGCCGCGGGCTTCAACCCGGCGGCGCTCAGCTACAGCGTCGACGTCTCCACCGCCAACGGCATGGCGCGCGCAGCCACCGTCAGAACCGACGAACTGGCGATCGGCGGCATCGTGCGCAAGGATATGACGGTGATGGTCGCCGCGCCCGGCATGCTGGAACAAAGCCTGCTCGGCATGAACTTCATCGGTTCGTTGTCGGGTTTCGACGTGCGCGGCGACCGCATGATCCTGCGGGATTAATCGGATCGAGTCAGGCCGCCTCGGCTTCCGCCGCGAAATCGATTGCCGCGAAAGCGGTCTTCAGCACCTCCGGCCCGGCTCCAGGTTTGTTCGCATCCGTGGAAAGTATCTGCCGGAAGCGGCGCGCGCCGGGCAGGCCGTGGAACAGTCCGACCATATGGCGGGTGATGTGGCCGAGCCGCCCGCCGCGCTCGTTATGGCGCGCGGCGTAACCGGCCATGGCGTCGATCAGGCCCGGATAGTCGAAGGCGGGTGCAACTTCGCCGTAGAACGCGGTATCGACGCCGGTCATGATGCCCGGCGTATGGTAGGCGGCGCGGCCGAGCATCACGCCGTCGACATGGCCGAGATGCGCCGACGCCTCGGCAAGCGATTGAATGCCGCCGTTGATGCCGATGAATTCGTTCGGCTTTCTGGCCTTCAGCCTATAGACGCGCGGATAGTCGAGCGGCGGGATGTCGCGATTCTCCTTGGGGCTCAGCCCTTCCAGCCAGGCCTTTCGGGCATGCACCCAGAGCGCGTCGGCGCCGGCCGCGAGCACGCCGTCGGCAAGCGTGTCGAGCGCAGGCTCCGGGTCCTGGTCGTCGACGCCGATGCGGCATTTGACCGTGACGGGGATTTTCACCGAAGCCTTCATCGCCGCGACGCAGTCGGCGACCAGGGCCGGCGTCTTCATCAGGCAGGCGCCGAATGTTCCCGACTGAACACGATCTGACGGGCAGCCGACATTGAGGTTGATCTCGTCATAGCCGAAGGCCTCGCCGATCCGCGCCGCCTCGGCGAGCTTTGCCGGATCCGATCCGCCGAGCTGCAGCGCCACCGGATGCTCGACATCGTCGAAACCGAGCAACCGTTCACGCGCGCCGTGGATGACCGCGTCCGCCACAACCATCTCGGTGTAGAGCAACGCGCGGTGCGTCAACTGACGGTGGAAGAACCGGCAATGCCGATCCGTCCAGTCCATCATGGGCGCAACGGCCACCCTATGATCTTGATTTTTCAGCACTTTTATTTAACATCAATTTGTTGGAACCTGCCGAGTGCACACAAACTTACGCCAGAATACGACCCTTTTCGCCAAGTTTCGATCTCTCAGTGCACACGAAAAATGGCCTATACGAAGCTCTCATCCGGTTCCTGGTGCGTGCAGGTTCGTCGCAAAGGTCGCTGCGTCAGCGAGACGTTCTTGCGCCGAGACGACGCACGACGATGGGCGACCGAAACCGAACGCTAAGTCGACCGCGGCGAGACGCCGACCAAGTCTCGTGTAGCACGCCTTAAAACTTTCGGCGAACTCATCGACCTCCATATCGACGACATGTGCGATGTAGGCAAGTCCCCATGCCGCTCCAAGGCCGCCGCCCTCGATATACTCCAACGACACCTGGGGAATGCAACATCGCGGCTGTCGATCGCTAGCGGCTCATCCGTTTTGGTCGTGAGCGGGCCGCCCAAGGTGAAACGCGACATGGAGGAAGGCTATGGCGGACGACAAATCCAAGAGAGGCAAACAGGACAGAGCTCGGGTTTCGGCAAGCGAGCCGTATGAAGTCAATTACTTTGCCCGGAAGCATGGCATCACTAAGGACCAAGCCCTGAAAATCATCAAAGACACCAAGGGCAATCGGGACAAAGCGAACGCTGTCGCTGAGAAAATCTCTGGCAAGTAGAGCCTCGGCACGGGGACGCTGGACACGACCCGCTCTACGGCGTTTTGATTGCACTTCCTTGGGCAGGGGCAACTCATGTTTCGGATCATCGTCACCATGGCGGTCGCCGGCATTTTGATGGCGTCGGTCCCGGCGTCGATCATCAGGCGTCCGGATCCTTCAACCATATTCTTGGTCGACCATACCGGTCGAGGGCTGCTGGTGGTTTGTACATGGCCGCTTTACAGGCGGATTTGGTAGCGCTACCGTTTCGAAGTCGCGTGACCCCGGGGGGAGGAAATCTGGGGCAGACGTCGCCGACGCCAGTGGTGGATCGCCGCACCGGCATCCGTTTCAAGCCACGCCTGATAAAAACGGCTCCCCGCGACAAGTCGCAGGGACCATCGGGAGGAATTCGATGGCGTCTGTCGCGATTGGCGATGTCTACAAATCGTTCGGGGCCACCGAGGTCCTGCATGCCGTCAGCGTCGATATAGATGACGGCGAGTTCGTTACGTTGGTCGGACCGTCCGGCTGCGGGAAATCGACGCTTCTGCGGATGATTGCCGGCCTGGAAAAGATTTCGCGCGGCCATATCTCGATCGGCAGCCGGATCGTCAATGACGTTGCTCCGAAGGAACGCGACGTGGCCATGGTCTTTCAGAATTACGCGCTCTATCCGCATATGACGGTTGCGGAGAACATGGCGTTCTCGCTCATGCTCAAAGGTGTTCCGAAGGCGGATAGCGATAAAGGTGTTAAGCGGGCAGCCGAAATCCTCGGGCTGGTTCCGCTGCTGTCGCGCTATCCGCGGCAGCTCTCAGGCGGCCAACGTCAACGCGTCGCCATGGGCCGCGCCATCGTTCGCAATCCGCAGGTGTTCCTGTTTGATGAACCGCTCAGCAACCTCGATGCCAAGCTCAGAGTGCAGATGCGCGCCGAGATCAAGGAGTTGCACCAGCGGCTGAAGACCACGACGGTGTATGTCACGCATGACCAGATCGAGGCCATGACCATGGCAGATAAGATCGTGGTCATGCACGACGGCATGGTCGAACAGATCGGGCCGCCGCTAGATCTATACGACCGGCCGAACAACCTGTTCGTGGCAAGCTTCATTGGTTCTCCCGCCATGAACATGCTCAAGGGAACAATCCTGACTGAAGGCACGCCGCGGTTCCAGGGCGAAGGAGGGATTTCGGTGACTTTGCCCGCGCCGTTCTCCATCGGCAATGGCGAGCCCGTCGTGCTGGGGATACGGCCCGAACATTTGCGGCTGGCCGACAATGGCATTCCAGTCACCGTGGTGGTGATCGAGCCTACCGGTTCTGAAGTACAGATCATCGGCCGGACGGCGGGAGGTGAGGATATCGTTGCCAATTTCCGGGAACGTCATTCCTTCACGCCTGGAGAAACCATCCAACTGTCGGTCGAGCCTGATCACGTTCATCTCTTTCACGGCGAAACCGGCAAGCGCATCGATAAGCCCTCGCAGCGGTAGGCGACACGCAACGAAGAGACAGGAGGAAACGAGCATGAAATTCACCAGACGCGACGTGATCCGCACGACCGCCGGCGCCGCCGCCGGCATGTTAGGGGGCCAGTTCGTTGGCTCTCCGGCCTTTGCCCAGGAGGCTTTGAAGTACAAACCGGAGGATGGCGCAAAGCTGAGGCTCCTGCGCTGGTCGCCTTTCGTGCAGGGTGACGAGGACCAGTGGTTGAAGAACACCAAACGGTTCACCGAAATGACGGGGGTAGAGGTCCGTGTCGACAAGGAGAGCTGGGAAGACATTCGCCCCAAGGCTGCGGTCGCAGCGAATGTCGGCTCAGGTCCGGACCTGATGTTCGTCTGGTTCGACGATCCGCACCAGTACCCTGACAAGCTTCTCAACGTGACGGAACTGGGCGATTATCTCGGGAAGAAATATGGCGGCTGGTACGATGGGCCGAAACAGTATGCGACGCGCGAGGGCAAGTTCATTGGCCTGCCTCTGGCCACCATCGGCAACGCCATCGTCTACCGCGAAAGTTGGGTGAAGGAGGCCGGTTTCTCGGAGTTTCCGAAGGACACAGCCGGCTTCCTCGAACTCTGCAAGGCGCTCAAGGCCAAAGGTCATCCTGCCGGCTTCACGCATGGCCACGGAGTCGGCGACGGCAACAACTATGCGCATTGGCTGCTGTGGAGCCATGGCGGCCAGATGGTCGACGAGCAAGGCAAGGTCACGATCAACAGCCCCGAGACGCTCAAGGCGATTCAGTATGCACAGGAGCTTTACAAGACCTTCATTCCCGGCACCGAGAGCTGGCTCGACGTCAACAACAACCGCGCCTTCCTGGCCGGCGAAGTGAGCGTCATCGCCAACGGGATTTCCGTCTACAACACGGCCAAGGTCAACAAGGACAATGATCCGAAGCTGACCGAGATCGCCAAGGACATGCGCACGACCAACATGCCGATCGGTCCGGTCGGGAAATCCGTCGAGCTGTTCCAGGTGACCACAGCCGTCATTTTCAACTACACGCCCTACCCCAACGCGGCGAAGGCCTATCTGCAGTTCATGTTCGAGGATCCGCAAATGTCGGATTGGATCACCTCCTCGGCGGGCTACTGCTGCCAGACGCTCAAATCCTTCGCCAACAATCCGGTTTGGAAGGCCGATCCGAACAACGCGGCCTACGCGAAGGCCTCGGAGACGCTACGTCCCAACGGCTATGCGGGGCCGCTTGGCTACGCCTCGGCCGCCACCATGGCCGACTATGTTCTTGTCGACATGTTCGCCAAAGCCGTGACCGGGCAGGCCGCGCCGCAGGAAGCGATGGAAGAGGCGGAAAAGCGCGCCAACCGCTACTATCGCGTATGACCACAGCTGAGCCGGGCGGTCGACCGTGCTGCCCGGCTCGGTTTCGGACGGCGGCTTGCGCCGCCATGCACCCGACCTCATGAGGAGCCGACCATGGCCGTGACGTCAGCTGCGGTTCGGCCGCGCCAATCAATCCTGTCGCGTCTGTCGGAAAGCCGAAATACCCTCGGCTTCGGCTTCATGTTGCCAGCGGCTGCGCTGTTGCTGGTCTTCCTGACTTACCCGCTTGGGCTCGGCGTCTGGCTTGGTTTCACTGACGCCCGCATTGGCCGCCCAGGCATCTTCATCGGCATTGAGAATTATGAGTACCTGTGGAGCGACAGCGTCTTCTGGCTCTCAGTCTTCAACACGCTGCTCTACACGGTCAGCGCTTCGATCCTGAAATTCATGCTCGGGCTCTGGCTGGCGCTCATCCTCAACGAGAACCTGCCCTTCAAGTCGTTCTTTCGCGCGGTGGTGCTGCTGCCCTGGGTGGTGCCGACGGTGCTTTCGGCCATCGCCTTCTGGTGGATCTACGATTCGCAGTTCTCGATCCTGTCATGGGCGCTGCAGCAGATGGGACTTTTCGACCATCGCATCAACTTCCTCGGCGACCCAACCAATGCGCGCGCCTCGGTGATCGCGGCCAATGTCTGGCGCGGCATTCCATTCGTCGCCATCACTCTGCTCGCCGGCTTGCAGACCATCCCGCAATCGCTCTACGAGGCCGCCACCCTCGACGGGGCCAGCCGTTGGCAGTTGTTCCGCTACGTGACCCTGCCGCTGCTGACGCCGATCATTGCCATCACCATGACCTTCTCGGTGCTCTTCACCTTCACCGATTTCCAACTGATCTATGTGCTCACTCGTGGCGGCCCGGTGAACGCCACGCATCTGATGGCGACATTATCTTTCCAACGCGGCATTGCTGGGGGCCAACTCGGAGAGGGCGCGGCGATCGCCGTAGCCATGATCCCCTTCCTGCTGGCGGCGATCCTGTTCAGCTATTTCGGCTTGCAACGGCGCAGATGGCAGCAAGGCGGCGGAGACTGAACATGGCCGCGATCAAGCAAGCCGGGCGCGTTGATACCGACGAAGGGGGCATGGGCTACCTGCAAAGTGTGCCCCGCCGGGTGGTGACGATCTACCTGCCGCTGCTGGTGTTCATGATCGTACTCCTGTTCCCCTTCTACTGGATGACGGTCACAGCCATTAAGCCGAATGCCGAGATGACCGACTACGTGTACTACAACCCATTCTGGGTTGTTCATCCGACATTGCAGCACATACGTTATCTGTTGTTTGAGACCTCTTATCCTGGTTGGCTGCTCAACACTCTCATCATCTCGACGGCCGCCACTTTCCTGTCGCTGTTGGCAGCGGTGCTGGCGGCCTATGCCATCGAACGCCTGCGATTCTCGGGCGCGCGGCAGGTCGGCCTGGCAGTGTTCCTGGCCTATCTTGTGCCGCCTTCGATTCTATTCATCCCGCTGTCCCTGATGGTGTTCAATCTCGGCCTCTATGACACACCGTTCGCGCTGATCCTCACCTACCCCACCTTCCTCATTCCTTTCTGCACCTGGCTGCTGATGGGCTATTTTCGGTCGATCCCGTTCGAATTGGAAGAATGCGCTCTGATCGATGGCGCTAGCCGTTTGCAGATCCTCACCAAGATCGTGCTGCCGCTGTCAGTACCTGGTCTGATATCTGCGGGCATCTTCGCCTTCACGCTATCGTGGAACGAGTTCATTTATGCGTTGACCTTCATTCAATCGTCGGAAAAGAAGACGGTACCGGTTGGCGTGCTCACCGAGCTGGTCCGCTCCGACGTCTACGAATGGGGCGCGCTTATGGCAGGGGCGCTGATTGGGTCGCTGCCGGTGGTGATCCTCTATTCATTCTTTGTCGAGCACTACGTCTCCTCGATGACCGGCGCGGTAAAGGAATAACGCGGCGCGATCGCATCTGCTGTGTCCTCTCCCACGACTTGCCGAGAAGTGGCCGCGGCCGCGAGATAGAGGCGGCTGCGACTGAAGCTGCCGGGGTCTCGGGCGCGGAGAGTTCGCTGTCCGTGCGGGTTCTCCAGCCCACAGCAGGAGCTTGCGGACAAGGCGATCGTCTCGCTCAACGCGCTGGCCCGCTTAGAGAACGGCAAGGTCGATTCCCGGGTCAGCAGGATGCCTGCCATCGAAGCAGCTCTGACCAAGGCCGGCGTCGAGTTCTTGCCCGCCGGTCAAAGGCGAGGGCGTCCGCCTCCTCGATCCTCAGGCCTGAGCCCCCTGCCCCGCCTGCTGACCAATCCGAATGACGTCCACCAGCACCGAACGAATCTGCAGCCATGGAAATTCAGAATGCTTAAGCCTAGCGAACCAGGCGCAGCCGTTGAGACCCGTCAACCGACCGCGAGCCACGATCGCCGGCTGCATGCCATCCGCTGCGGCTGAGAAGCGCTCGTGTTTGGGCTGCTGGCAGGTTCAGAATGTGTCGACACGTCGGCCTGCCGGAGTCCGGCCTACCCCTTCCTGCAAACGGCTAACTCGCAAACGCACACTAAAGAACGGCTCGACGGCGAGTTATGTCACCCTTATACACAGGTCGCGGGCACATTTCTGCTTACGATCGTGAAATGTCGTGATAATTGGAGATATCGGGAC
>NZ_RZRY01000259.1:0-8259 GCF_003998035.1 Mesorhizobium sp. M2A.F.Ca.ET.039.01.1.1
ATCCTGTACTCTGCATTGGCCGAAGGCCGCCGTCATTAAAGTTTGACATAGGCAGGTTCCGCCGGGGCTGTTGCGATCAACGCCCGCTGGACTTGGCTATTGCTTTGCGCTTCAGCGCCGCCTACCACTTGGCGAATTTCACGATTTCCTCAGGCCCCCGCAAAGCAATGATCGTCCGACTGCGACGCGCCCTGCGATGGCAAGCGCTTCCGCTTCTTGCCGGCTTTGCCGTTGTCGCGCTGATCATAACCGCGCGCGCCATTCTCGCCGAAGCGCAGATCGCCGACCGCGACGCCAGCCGTGAAGCAATTGAAGCCCAGCAAACGCTCTCGAGCCTGCTTTCGCTCGCCCAGGACGCCGAGACCGGCCAGCGCGGCTATCTGCTGACCGGCGAGAAAAACTATCTGCTGCCATACCAGCATGCGGTCGAGGCGCTGCCGGCGCTGCTCAAGCGCGTCGATGAGATGTTTCCGGTCGGCAGCGATCGGGCGCAGCAGGTGGCCGGCATCAAGGACGCGCTTGCCCGCAAGCAAGCGGAACTCGCTGAGACGATCAGGCTCTACGACACGGGCAACACGGCGAAAGCGCTGGACATCGTGCGCGGCGGCAGGGGCAAGCTGGACATGGACCAGATCCGCGCCAACATCGATGCGATCCGGCGCATCGACGGTGCGAACCTCGCTGCCCGTGCGGAGCGGATGGAACAGATCGAAGGCTGGCTGCGCATCGGCTCGTTCGCGGCGCTGCTGGGCATCTTTCTGCTCGGCATCTATACGATCCGCCAGTCCAGCCGCCGCTTCCGAGAGGTGGCTGACGCGCAGGACGCATTGAGCGCCAAGAACGCGGCGCTGCTCAACGAGATCTACACGCGTGAGAAGGCGGAGTCGCAGCTTCGCCAGGTGCAGAAGATGGAGGCGGTGGGCCAGCTCACGGGCGGCATCGCGCATGATTTCAACAATATGCTGGCTGTCATCACCAGCGCCATGAACCTCGCGCAGCGCAAGCTCGCTCGCGGCGAGCATGACGTGCAGAGCTTCGTTGAGGCGGCGGCCGATGCCGCGGCACGCGCCGCCAACCTCACCGCCAGGCTGCTTGCCTTTTCCAGGCAGCAGCCGCTGGCGCCGCAGATCATCGATGCCAATCGCCTCGTCACCGGCATGTCGAACCTTTTACGGCGCACGCTCGGCCATGCGATCGAGATCGAAACGGTGCTGGCGGGCGGACTTTGGAAAACGCATGCCGACCCGAGCCAGGTCGAGAACGCCATCATCAACCTGGCGGTCAACGCACGCGACGCCATGGATGAAGAAGGCAAGCTCACCATCGAGACCGCCAACTGCCATCTCGACGAGGCCTATGCGGCGGCGCATCCCGAAGTGAAGGCCGGTCAGTATGTCATGATCGCGGTAACGGACACCGGCGCGGGTATGGCGGCGGACATCATGGCCAAGGCTTTCGAGCCATTCTTCACCACGAAGCCCGCGACCAAGGGAACCGGGCTCGGTCTCAGCCAGGTGTTCGGCTTCGTCAAGCAATCCGGCGGACACGTCAAGATCTATTCGGAGCCCGGCGAGGGCACGACAATCAGGATCTATCTTTCGCGCTTCACCGGTCCGGAGGAAGCGGCTCCGCCGGTAAAGACCGGCGGCAGGAGCGATGTTCCGGCAACCGAAACCGTGCTGCTCGTCGAGGACGATGCCCGCGTGCGTGCTTCGACGGCCGCCGCCTTGCTGGAGCTCGGCTATACCGTCATCGAAGCCGCGGGTGGTGACGAAGCCTTGGAGAAACTCGGTCAGAACGCCGCCATCGCGCTGATGCTGACGGATATTGTAATGCCGGGTATGAATGGCCGGCAACTCGCCGAACAGGCTCGCAAGCAGTCCCCCTCCCTGAAAGTGGTGTTCATGACCGGCTTCACGCGCAACGCCGTCGTGCACAATGGCGTGCTTGACCACGATGTGCACTTCATCGCCAAGCCGTTCACGCTGGAACAACTGGCGGCGAAGCTCCGGGACGCGCTCGCTTGATTTGTCTGACCGTTCTTAGATCCGTCCGAGCACGACCAGAATAATGACGATGACAAGAACCAACCCGAGACCGCCGCCGCCATAATAGCCCGTGCCGTAGAACGGCCCGCCGCCCAGGCCGCTGAAACCGCCAAGCAAGGCCAGAATGAGAATAATGATAAGAATTGTGCCGAGACCCATGTTCTTTTCCTCTCTCTGAGCGCAAGCCGGCGCTTTTCATCACGAAATCAACTCGCAAGGGGCGCGCATGTTCCACCCGGCTCCGGGCAATGCTATTCGGCCTTGGCCGAGTGGGATGACACGATCGGCGGCCCGGGATTGGCTTCAAGTCTGATCGGCACCAAAAACATGAGCGCAATCGCAATCGCGATCGACACAATGATGGCCGCGGTGCTGAAGATGTCCTTCATGTTCGCATCCTGAATATTCAAAGGTGCTGAACAACGCTGCGCGATACTTCCCGTTCCACTTCGCCCTAGCGGAACCTTTTTCAGACGCGCAACGTTTGGGGGCGGCCCAGTTTGGGCAATCCTGGCGATAACGGAGGCTCGCTTATGGGCGCGTCGGTACTCATCGGCATCCTGATCACCTTCCTGGTGGTGATCCTGGTGCTCTATCTCGTGCAGCGCTTGCCACTCGATGCCCGCACGCGACAGATCGCGCAGATCATCGTCATCATCATCGGAATCATATCGTTGCTCAAATATCTTGCGGTCTTTTAGCCGCGGTCCATATTCGGCACGGAAAACCCCGAAGCCCGGTGTCCATGAGAACCCTGTCGATCGCACGCCTCGCCGGCAACTTGTTGAGCGCCGCCACGCTGCTGTGCGCCGCGAGCGCCGCCCAAGCCCGGCCGGATACTCGCGCCATGACCTGCGCGCAGACGCAGGCGCTGATCAAAAGCGACCATGCGGTGGTTTTGACCACCGGTCCGGATACTTATCACCGCTTCGTGCGGCAATTCGGCAATGAGTGCGACTGGCCGGAAGTGCCAATATCAACAACCGTTCCCGCCAAGGACGGCGAGTGCCGCGTCTATCGGTGCGAGGAGCCGGTCGACCTTCCCGACCGATAGCCGCCTCTTGCGGTCCCGCGCGGAACCATAGCAACCCCATACGGGTTGTACGGGCCAGCGGCAGAACTGGCCGGCCGCGACTTTGTTCTGCGTGTAACAGCGGGAGGAACGGCAAATGCCTGAAATCGCGCGCACCGGCAGTTGCTTGTGCGGCGGCGTGCAGTTCCGCGTGGCCGGCGAGCCACGCCGGGTAGGCCTCTGCCACTGCAAGGATTGCCGCAAGACAAGCGGATCGGCTTTCCATGCCTATGCCGTATGGCCGCTTCAAGCGTTCGAAGCCAGCGGGATCACCAGCACCTATGGCGCTCGAAGTTTTTGCCCCACCTGCGGAAGCCGCGTTCCATTCGTTGGAGAAGAGGAAGTCGAGGTCACGATCGGCAGCCTTGACGTCGCGCCGACCGAGGGGCTGGTGCCGGACTATGAGCTCTGGATCGGGCGGCGCGAATCCTGGCTGCAGGCCCTCCCCGCGGCGCATCAGTTCGAGCATGACCGGGTCGCCGCTGATTCGGCCGCCGGCAATGAAACGGACCCGGAGCCGCGGCAGGAGTCGGCCTAGGTTGGATCACTGTCGGACTTAAGCCTGAACGGCAATGACCTCCGGTCCAGGGAACCCTTCGGCGCCACCCGGAAAGGCCCGGGTGCAGATTTAGATGCCAGGCTTTTCTCCAAGCTCACTCTGTTTCAACCACCGGTAGGTTTGCCGGTCAATCAGCCGCCGGTAGCATTCAGGGTGAGTCGTCACCTGCACGTTTCAGGCAGCGACATTCATGGCGTTTTATCCGCTTTGCGGAACGCAAGAATTTTTAGCCATCCCTCTTTCGCAATACAACCTTTTGGTTTGCTCTCCTGACGACCGCTTGTGTTCAGCGCGTGAAATACCAAGCTGCAGTTGCAATATCGAAGTCAAAATTCTTTAAGCTTAAGAAATTTTTTAGACCATTGCTTTCTGGTAGTATCAAAATATGACGCTCGGACTTGCCACAGGCAGTAGGCCTTATGATTTCGAACCTTGTACAAAAGGCCACCTTTGTTTCTTTCATTTTTTGCTACATAGTGCTGCCGAATCTTGAAACCGGACGGGGCGGTTTTCATGACGTCGGCGCCTGAACACGACCAAAACATGCATTTGCGGTATCCACCGATTGACGGGTTTTGGACCTGGGACGTCAAGCGTGACCGCGTCTATGGCGACGCCAACCTTTCAGATTATTTCGGGCTGACCCTCGACGAATTCTCGCATGGCGCGTCGCTGGAACGATGCATGCAAAGCATCGATGTGGATGACCGGCCCAGGGTCCGATTGGCGATCCGCAAGGCGATAGAACGCAAATCTGGCTTCAGGGAAGTCTACAGGGTCCGGTCGGAAAAGATGGGGCTGCGCAAGATCCTGGCTGTGGGCCAATGCTGCGTAGACGGTGTGGGCGAGGCAGCGCTCTACCCTGGCTGGTTCGTCGATCTGACGAAGGATGCCACCTGCGAGGAACAGTCGCTGCGCGAGATGCACAATCACGTCGAACAGGCCAGGGACATCGCGCGATCGATCGGACACGACCTGTTGTCCTATCTTCTGGACAACGTCGAGGAAGAGGTCGAGCAACGGCTTGACGGAAGGCTGAGGAGGCGAAGATCGTCCTGAGGCAGCTTTCGCCGATCGTTTGCGGGTCAGCTTCGCTTGCCGCGTCTGCCGACCTCAGCCGTGACCATGCGCGCGAAATGCGATTGGGGCGATCTGTGCTCGATAAGCTTGGCGCGCTCAAGCGCCGCGTCGCCGTAAAATTCGATCAGCACCCCGGCTGCCCGGGCGGCATCGGCTTTCAAGCGGCCGAAATCGACTTGCCCGTTCTCGAACGAAGGCTCGCTCCTGGCAATCGCGTCAAGCATGGCTTGCAACTTGTCAGAAGTGCTGCCCTCGTCTTCGTTCATGCTCGCTATCCGATTGGGCGCGTAAAATATCGACATTTCCGCACGATGTCCAACAGGTTCGTTGGGCGGGCGTCGGTGCAACCCCGTGCAGCCGCACCGCGCACGGTGTCACAACTTTCATGCAAGCATAGTGATCCAGACTTACCGCGCAGACATTTGGGGGGCACCCATGGACCAGCCTAGCAAAATGGAAAACCTGCAGTTTGCGCAGGGGATATTGCGGGAACTTCGCCAGAAGGCCGAAGCCGACGGCGAAAAACTCCTGACCTATCTCATCGACATGGCTTATCTCGAGGCCAGCGACCGCATCCGCGCCCACTGGATCGGCAACCACGAACATGAAAGCCGCCGCGCTAAGGGCTGAGCCGCCCAAGGCAATTTGATGCTCGCCGCGGTTTTCCGTGCGGAATTGCCGGGATCGATAGCTGGAGCGGTTCAGCGTTTGCGCCAGAGGCTGAGTAGCGCAAGCCCAGCGCAGCACATCCTGAACGCAAGAAAGCCCGCCATGCCTCTTCGGCATGGCGGGCTTACTTGGATGAGCAAGGCTAAATGCGATAGCCTCGCCGCCGATCTACGATGCGGCAGCCTTCTGGCGGACCGGAAGCTTCCACCCCGGCCGCGCGAAGTGGCAGGTGTAGCCGTTGGGATAGCGTTCCAGATAGTCCTGATGCTCGGGCTCGGCTTCCCAGAAGGCGCCTACCGGAGCAAGCTCGGTGACGACCTTGCCGGGCCACAGGCCGGACGCATCGACGTCGGCGATCGTATCCTCGGCGATCCGCTTCTGCTCGTCGCTCGTGTAGTAGATTGCCGAGCGATAGCTCATGCCGATGTCGTTGCCCTGGCGGTTCTTCGTCGTCGGATCGTGGATCTGGAAGAAGAATTCGAGCAGCGTGCGGAAACTGGTCCTGGCCGGATCGAAGATGATTTCGATTGCCTCGGCGTGAGTGCCGTGATTGCGATAGGTCGCGTTGGCGACATCGCCGCCGCTGTAGCCGACCCGGGTTGAAACCACGCCGGGCAAGCGCCGGATCAGATCCTGCATGCCCCAGAAGCAGCCGCCGGCAAGGACTGCGCGCTCGGTGGAAGAAGCCATGTCAAACCTCCTTTGGATTGCTCCATAGATAGGCGTTGTGGCCGGGTTCTTCCAGCGCCCCGGGGAACATGCCGGCCACGATTTCGAACCTGCGCGATCAGGGGTCCGAAGTCGGCCTGAACCGTCGGATTGCCAGCTCGAAGACGATGTCCGAAATCCACATGGCCGAGACCCCAATCAGGAAGGCGGCGGCGAGCGTGGTAGTGTCGTCGGCGCCGTCGGGCATCGGCAGGCCGCTTGCCTGAACCCAGGCGACGGCAGGCAATGTCAGATAGGCGGCGGCCAGGGCGCCGCAGATGGGCGAGGCGATCATCTCCCGCAGCTTGTAGCGATGGCGCGACAGCGACCGCAACACGCCGCCGGCGAGCCCCGCCGCCACGACCTGGCCCTTGATGCCCAGCAGATCGAAAATGTCATGCATCACGGCCTCCAGCCACAGAGCTTCTCGCCCTTGCGATTGTGCGCAAGCAGCGCCCTCGCCTCCTGATCCGACAGCGTTTCGACGGCCCTGGCGGAGAGGCGCATCGGCGCGGCGGCGGCGCAGAAACCGCCCCTAGCCGTCGTGCAGCCGGCAAGCGCGGCGACGGTGGCTGCGAGGATCAATCCCTTGCCCATGACTTCAGCTCCTTCCTGACCGCTTCAGGCGGCAAGGCGCCGACGTCGTTGTCGACCTGGTCGGCGATATTGCGGGCCGCGGCCTCGGCTTCTGCCTGCTTGCCGCGTTCGGCCCTTGCGCCCGCAAGGCGCTGGTGAAAGCCCCAGCCGAGCGCGCCGACAACGCCGGCGCCGATGGCCAGGATCGTCGGATTGGTGAGAAGCCATGCCAGCAGAGCGCTCATAGCAGCACTCCGATGAGAAGACCGGCGATGAAACAGGCGGCGCCTACGATTGCATACGGCCTGGCGGCTTCAATGCCGATGCGCACGCCCGGCGCGACCTGCTCGACGCGCCCGGTGCGGCGCGGCGGGTCCGCGCCCTCGAACGCGCCGATGGCGCTGACGATCTCGGCGCCGTCATCGGCGGTGATGATGGTGGCGTAGCGTGGCATGGAGCCTCGGGGCGGAATAGTGGGGCCGCGCTCAATCGCGCCAGCGCTCGAAGGAAATGGATGACCGAAAAACAAAACCCGCCTCGCGGCGGGTCGTTGGCGCAAATCAGCACCATGGACAAAATAGTAGCATAGCTGCCCACACCGGGCAAGAGGTTGCAGGCATATTTTCCTATCCTCCTGAAACCAGCCTTTGTCCCAGACCTGCTGGCAAAAAACCCGATGCGCCACAGCCAGGGATTGAACCGCAGGCAAAAGCCGCGCGAGTTTTTGTCGGAACCAACCGTGGTCCGACGGGTTCCACCCTCAGTCGCAGACGCGACAGACCCTGCAACAGACGAATCGTCTCGAAACAGAGGAGAAGAATCATGCTTACGAAGATTCTCGCGGCTTCGGCCCTGACAATCGGCCTCGCCACGGCGGCGATGGCCCAGACCGCGAACTCGCCCGATAACTCGGCCGGCAGCGGCCAAAGCATCACAGTCGAGCCGAGGACGCCGGCCACCCCGCCGCCTGACCAGATGGCGCCCGACACCGGCACGACCGGCAGCGTCACCGGCGGCGATATGAATTCCAACGCCGACAAGAACTGCCCGAACAGCCCACAGGGGGCGCAGGGCGATGCCAACAACACCGCTGCCACGACGGTGCAGCCGAACGTCAACGATAACAATTGCGGCAAGTAGGCCTGCCACTCGCGCTCGCAAAGGCCGTGGAGCAGCTCCACGTCCTTTGTGTTGGAGCCAGCTTCACCGGCTCGGCAAGGGCGGTCGGAACCATGCGGCCTTCCGACCGTTGCAAGGGGCACAAAGGAGAAACCCATGGCAGACAATGAAAGCAGCAGCGGTGGCGCAGCAAACGGCGCCGGCACCTCGAGCACTAGCCCAGCCAGCGAAGCGCGTCCCCGTAACGCCGCTTCGCGCAGCAGCGGCGCGTCGCGCAGTGGCGCCGCATCGCGCGGCAACGCCAGGGCATCCGAAGCGGCGATGAAGAAGCAGATCGCGGAGTTGAAGCGCGAGGTAAACCGCCTGAACCGCGCCCTTTCCGAGCAGGCCGAGGAAGCGTCCGAGACCGCGCAGGGCTGGTACCAGAG
>NZ_RZRY01000025.1:0-25273 GCF_003998035.1 Mesorhizobium sp. M2A.F.Ca.ET.039.01.1.1
GCCGAGGTTGCAGATGGCGGCGTCGAAGAAGCTGCCGACAAGAGCAAAGATGCCGGTGAAGAAGGCGCCGATCTTTGTGAGCCAGCTCGTCCTGGCTTCCGGCACCTTCTCGCGCACCACATCCGGCGGCGCGTTGGCGCGCTCGGGCGCGATCATGCGCGGCTTCGCCTTTTGCAGCGCCAGCAACAGATCGTCGTCGATGCCCTCGCCGGCCGGCAGGGCGTTGTCGGCGCGGAAGGCGCGGATGGCCGTCGCCGTCATGGTGCCGAGCTTGCCGTCGACTCCGCCGACCTCGGTATAGCCGAGATCCTTGAGCTGCTGCTGCACGCGCTCGATCGTCGCCTTGTCGAGAGTGGCCGCCATGTCCGCCGGTGCAGGATCCGGCGCGGCGGCAGCGGCGGCCGACCCCTTAACCTTGTCGAGCATTGCCTCGACCTTCGCCGGCGCGATCAGTACCTTGTTGACGCCGTCGCCGTCGTAGTAGCTCTGGCCGCGCTTCAGCGTGCGCTTGGCCTTGCCCGAGCCCTTCACCGTCGGCGCCAGCACCGGGAAGGATGCCCATTCCTGCGCCAGGCCAAGCCCGAACGCCGTGCGCGACTTCGTGCCGGCCATAAACTCGGCGAAGCCGCGTTCCTTCAGCAGCTCGTAGCCGAGTGCCATCTGCATCGGCCCGTCGAGCAGTTCCTTGCCGCTGAGGCCGAGCTTCTTCTTCAGGCGGATCAGCGTGGCGCGCATGAACTGCAGGAAGCCGGCGGCCGAGCTGCCGAACGATCTGGTCCAGCGCGGCCCGGCCGCGATCACCTCGTCGATCGTCATCGAGGTCAGCGGCTTGGGCAGCCTGGCCTGGTTGTTGCCATACACGGTGTCGAAGCCGTGCGGCGCCTCGATGCCGCCGATGAAGGCAAGCAGCATCGCCGCGCCCGAGGGTACGGTTTTGTCCATGGGAAAGTTTCCTTTGAGTTGCAGGCTGTTTGTGATCGCAGAAAGGTTCAGCTAATAAGGCTCCTCGTCTGCGAACGTGGGGGAAGCCAATAATGTCGAATACTGATCTTGCTAATGCTCTGGAGCGATTTGCACGTACTATCGAGACCGCGCCCATCGAACTTGTTGGAGTAATGGTGAATGTCGCTGCCGGCCCGGGCGGAGGATCCGTGACGGGATTGAAGATCGAGGCTACTGCCGGTCCTGACGGAACACGAACCGTCGGGATGCAGGTGACAGTCGATGCAGGAGCTTACGCCACAAAGTCACGAGAACTGGTTACGGAAATCCGGGAAGCTGCCGCCTCTGCGGCGACTGCATTGCCCGCCAAAGGCTGGATCATGAGCCTTGTGGATCGAGCGAGATCGCTTGGGAATCGAGCCTTGGAAACGGGCATAACGACTGCCGCCGCAGAAATTATCAAAGCTTATGTCTAGCCAGATGCTGTACCGCTCGCATTAGACCCGGGAGCCCTCAATGGATCAAATGACGTCTGTTGCAGTGCAGGTCGAAAAGGGCGTTCGAAGCTGGCTGCCGGCGGACAGAGCTAACCGTTCTGCTGCCTTATCCAAAGCTGAGTACAGGACTGACGTGGACGGCCTGAGAACTGTCGCCGTTCTTTCGGTACTAGCCTATCACGTTGGAATTACCGCATTAACGGGCGGCTTCCTCGGCGTGGACGTCTTCTTTGTCATTTCCGGCTACCTGATCACCAAGAAAATCAAAATTGCCGTATCGCGCGGCGAATTTACAGTGCTCGGATTTTGGGCCGGCCGATATCGGCGTCTTTTCCCGGCGCTTGCTGCAACTCTGTTTCTTTCATTGGTTGCCGCGTATTTCATTTTCCCGCCGGAGTACCTAGCCCAATTTGGAGCATCGATCACGGCTGCCATTCCAGGCCTCTCCAACTTCTATTTCTGGAGCGTGGCCGGCTACTTCGATACAGCAGCTATCACGAAGCCAGCGCTCCACACTTGGAGCCTGGCCGTCGAAGAGCAATTCTATTTCTTCTGGCCGATTATCCTTGCGCCGTTGCTGCGGTGGAAGGCCGCCTACGGCCCATGGGCAGTCGGTATGATCGGGGTAGCCAGCCTATTGAGCGTCGCCTTGTTCCTGTCATTCGGGAGCAGAATTTCACATGATCCAGGCTCAGCGGTCTTCTACCTTTTGCCATTTCGGGCATATGAGCTGGCGTTGGGCGCATCGGTAGTCTGGTGCGAGGCTATTCGGCCAAAAGCGCGGCCTCTTCGGGAATTCATTGCAGCGACAGGACTGGCAGCGGTGATTATTCCCATGTTTCTATTCACTGCGCGAACTCCGCTCGTACCGGCCGTTTTGCCGTGCGTTGGAACGGCGTTGCTGATCTGGGTTGGCAAGGGACCGCTTTCTGCCAGGATCTTCGACAACGGGCCATCAGCGTGGGTCGGCAAACTCAGCTATTCGATTTACTTGGTGCATTGGCCGATCATCGTCTTTTGGAGCTATCTCTTCGACACCTCTGGCGGAACCGCCAAGCTTGCGATGTGTGCTGCGGCGGTCGTCTTGGCCATAGGCCTCTATTACGGCGTCGAACGTCCTATCCATCTAGGTCATACCCTCGCTGGCCGAGCCAGATTCTTCGCCGTCATGTGTCCCGCCGCCGCTTTGTTAGCAGCAATGGGCACAAGCGCTTGGACGTCTAAAGGTTGGCTCTGGCGCTATGAACCGGAGATTGCCGGATTGCTCGATCCGGCCAACACGAGCCTGGGTTTGCCACCGGTTCCTTATCGGTGCTTCCTATCCGAGTCGGATAATTGGTCGGCGCTGGACAAGCG
Organism: Mesorhizobium sp. M2A.F.Ca.ET.039.01.1.1; assembly: GCF_003998035.1. Lineage (NCBI taxonomy): Bacteria > Pseudomonadati > Pseudomonadota > Alphaproteobacteria > Hyphomicrobiales > Phyllobacteriaceae > Mesorhizobium > Mesorhizobium sp. M2A.F.Ca.ET.039.01.1.1. The sequence continues at coordinate 2,796 of NZ_RZRY01000025.1, forward strand.
CTGCTACGTTCCGATTGAAGACGGCAAACCGAACATAATGTTGGTCGGCGACAGTACCGCTGCTGCCCTGTATCCCGGTCTCAAGGCAGCACTAGGCTCCACTGCTAATCTATACCTCTGGTCAGGCTCTGCGTGCGTTCCGGCACTTGATGCTCCTCGACCAGATCGACCGAATTGCCCTCCCTCCAACGATCAGTTCTTCCGGAAGACCATCAACGAACATAGGTACAATCTGGTTATTCTATCCGGGCATGGCGGCTATCCAGAAATGCGCCAAGGCTTCCCTGCAATAAAAGCAGCCTTGAACCGCATCGGCACCCCGTTCATTCTTCTGGGCGATTTCCCCACCTACGCCGACATACCGCTGAACATCGTGGCCAGGCACGGAAAACTCGAGGGGCTTGACGACATCATGGCAGCCAACTTGGCCGATGGCTGCACTGAGGAACATGGACGAGACCAGCTCGTAGATCCTTCCGAATTTTTCTCGACCAAGGCGGCTTTCTGCACCGACGGCCGAGCCGCCTATCATGATGGCATCCATCTCTACCAGCAAGACTGGTTCCATCTCACGCAAGCCGGAGCGTTCTTTCTCGCAGGCAAGTTGATGCCTGCAATTAAAGCGAAGATCAGCCGGATGTGATCTAGACTATCTGAACACCGTCGCCTTTAGGGTTCCACTGGCAATGTCCAGTGTTCCGCCGCTCTCATTCTGGAAGCGAACCGAAACCGTGTTGGCGGCCGACACCCAAGCCGTAATGGTAATGCCCTGAGTATCGAGCGAGAACGATGCCACGGCGGCGTCGCCGAGCGCGGCCCCGGCGACGGTCACGGTCGTCGTGGCGCCGGCTCCATCCGCAAGGCTGGCCGGGTCGAACGTCGCCGTTCCGGTGAGCCGGCCCCCGACGATCATCCAATCTGTACCCAGGACGTGAGCGTTACCAGTCGACAGGCGCAACCAGCCTTCGATCCCATTGGCTTGTGTCGGCGAGCTGTTACGTACGAATGCGCCTTGGACATAGGTTCCGGTCGTGGGCATCGCTGTCGCGGCAAGCTGCTGTGTATTGGTGTTCGCACCATAGGTCGCGCTCGTCGGATCGGCGTCGATGATTTCATAAAGGAATTTGCCGTCCGCCTGCAGCACGTCGCCGACGCCTTTGTTCGATGTCGAGAAGCCGAGAGTTGCAGGGGCGCATGCCAATATATTCCCCTCAATGAGCAATTGCGCCGGGATATTTGCGGCCAATGCCTGACATACGTTGCGGAATCTGTTTCGTCGCACCTTCACGCCAACGAGGCTGCCGCAATCCACGCCTCTGGGCACGCTGGCGGCAAGATAGGAACCGTTGATGTTACTGTTGGCGTTCTGGCGGTATGTGTCGCCGTCGAAGTCGTTGTCTTCAACCGATATATCAACCGTAAACGCGGCGGTGGTCAAAAGTACGCAACGGTTGAGAATGTCGCGCGTGATGTTGCGCGAGATCAAAACATGCTCGTATTGCAGATTGTAGGTCGGCGCGGGAAAGCTGATGAAGTTCCCGACGCATTCGATGATATTTTCGGTGATTGCCAGGCCCGTGAAGCTGCCACCGCCGATAAATACGCCAAAGCTGGGGCGCAAATAGGCATCGGTGATCGCGGGATCGTAGCTCACGCCCTGCCAAAGGCGCGTTCCGACCCCATAATTGGAGAATGCCGCCACCGCGGGCCGCGACCGCCGGATGATGTTCCCCGAGACCAAGATGCCGAACACAGGTGGGACCACGCTGGCGGCATTGTCGACGTCCACTTCGTCGTAAGTCCATGGGAATATCCAAGCCGCCCCGGTGACGTCGTACCGGCCAGGTCGGGTGTTATGAGTGGATGCCTGGCCTACGGATGGAACAGCACTGAGCACGATGCAGGAATGGTTCGTGTTCGGCACGGCGCCCGTGATCGATAGGGTATCCAACATGATGTTGTCGGCAATAATGATGTCACGGAGAGGATAATTGCCCTCGACAGTAGTCGCAGCATTTGCCACCTGGATGGCCGATAGGTTGCCCAGCTCAATCCTGTTGGCGATGACATGGACAACGCGCCCGCCGAGGACCTTGATGCAGCCTGCGTTGACCAGGTGATTGTTGGTGACGATGACGCCCTCTCGCGTTCCGGTGGCCGAGCCATCCGATGTGTGAATGGCAATCGCATCGTCACCATTGCGAAGGATAAAGTTCCCGTCGACGAGAACGTTGGGTGTGTCGCGAGCGCGAACGCAGTCGGCGGCGATATCTTCGAACCAGCAATTGGTGCACTCGAACCGCTTGCAGAAATGAACATCCATGGCCATGCCCGTCAACTGCAGGAACTTGCAGGCGTGGAAGATCACATCGGTGTAATAATCGAGAAACGCAGGAACGCCGCCATGCCGGATGTTGTCCGCCGGCAGCGTTCCCTTGAATTGAAGATGCTCGAAGCGGACAGAGCCCTTTGCCGAGTTAGCCGCGTTCAGAAACAGGCTTTTGTAGTTGGGATCGCCTGCGTTTGGGTCAGAGCCCTCCTCGAAATGAAGAACGGTCGCATCCCATCCTTCGCCCCGGAAGATCAAGTTGCCGACACCGGGATCAAGCGAGGCAGAGGCCTCGGAAAACCAATACTTTCCGGCCGGGATATAGACGACTCCGCCTCCGTTCGCCAATGCTTCCGTGATCGCTGCCTGAAAGGCAGCGGTATTGTCTGTCGCATCGTCCGCAATGGCTCCATGCGTCAGAACATTGACACCTCCCGATAGACTTTCAACGAACGTGCCCCATTCGCGAATCTTGGTCTTCTGGGGCTTGTATGGGCCACTCGCAGGGACGCCGTCCGTCACGAAGTCACGCCAGATCGTCTTGGCAAGTTCAACCATGCCAAATCTCCAGATCATCAGGTTGCATGAAACCGCTTACGCGGCAGGTTCTTAGGTCACAGTCACGGCGCCGGTGGCGACGCTGGCCGATTCGACGCCCGATGCATTGGCGGCCTTGATCCAGTAGTAGTAGGTGCCGGCGGCAAGGCCGCCGTCCTGGTAGGAATCGTTCGTCGACGGCGGCCCGTATTCTGTTCGGACAAGCACGGCCGTCCCTTCGTTGTTCACCGTGTTGCGACGGATATTGGCGGCAACGTAATTGGCGCTGTTGGGCGACTTCCATCCGAGGTCGACCGTGCCGGCGCCGCCTGTCTTTGTGACATTGGTTACAACGCCGGGCGCGGTCGGATCGGCGACCGGGGTGACGAACTGGCTCGGCGTCCAGGGGCCCTCGCGGCCGGTCAACGTGACGAACCGGACCTGCGCCTCATACTGGACGCCGTCGGAAAGGGCGTTGGTGTTGGCCGTCGTCGCATCGTCACTGATCGGGACCACCTGCCAATCGGTATCCGAAACCTTCTTGTATTGACCTTGAATGATAAGAGCATCGGAAGGCGACGCGTCGAAAGCAAGCACGCCATAGGGCACCTGCTGGCCCCCGACAGTGATGCGCGAGACGCCAAACGAGAAGCCGCTCGGCAGGGGTATGGTCTTGTCGACCGTCGTCTCTTCCGAGATAGGCGCGGTGCCCTCCTCGGCTGCGGCGTTCCAGTCATAGGCTTGCGGCGGCATCGACTGCACCTGCAGCGACACGCCGGTCAGTATCCCGCCATCGGCGATGTTGAAGCGAAAGTCCTGGACTTCGAAGACTTCGTCGATACCGAACAGCGGATAGGTGATCCTAACGAAGCGCTTCCCGAACGCCGCCAGACCGCGCAAATTGCACTGGAAGACGCCGACCCATGACGGATTGGCGCGGTAGGCGGCGAGCTTCATCAGGCGCCGGCACTGCCCATGCGACGGCGCCATGTTGAAGGATGTGTCCTGTGGAATCTCGCCGCGTAGCGCGACGTCATCCTCGTCGATCCACTGGTCGGCGTCGGTGGACTGGTAGTCGTGGAACGGCGAGGTGAATGTGGCGCGTATGATGTTGGCTGTGGTCAGCACGTCACGCCCGCGCGCTACCTCGGAAAAGCCGGTAATCGCGTCGGCATCAAGAATGACTGTCGGCTCTTCCCAGGTGCCGATATCGAGCGTGAGACCCCCATCTGATGTCGGCACAAGCCGACCATCGCAAGCTGCCGTCATGCGCGACAACACGTCGGCTGGCCGCTCGCTCAGTTGGTAGGAGCCCCAGAGGCGATAGCGCTTTTCCGTTCCGCCGGCTTTCAGCGGGACTGCCTCTGCGGCGCGGTTGTAAGCGGCAAGCCATCCCGCGGCGGCGATCGGCGTGTCGACGATACCTGCAGGCAGACGCATACCGTCGGCATGGAGCATGTAGTCGCGAATGATGTCGGCGGCGTTCTCGGACCAGATGTTGGTGCCGGTGCCGATATTTTTGACGATCGATCCGCGTGCAACCACCCGATAGAGCGTATTGGAGAGGTTCGGGAATACTTCCGTGATCTTGTCGGAGGCCACGGACGCCTGGACGGCATAGAGAGAGGAGATTCCGTCTCCCCGATGATTGGAATCCCACTCAGGAAAATTGCCCGTGAGATCGCTATAGGCCGTTTCAGTGGGCAGGCCGAGACGGGAACGGATGAACGCCTTGCCGTTGTATGGAGCCGATGTAACAGTAACTCCGCTTAGGGTCGCCAGATTGTCGTCAATCCAATACTCCTCGATCGCATCGAGCTGACCGGTCCCGAGGGCAATGACCTTGAACAGCAAGCCTTTCTTGTTCTCGACGAATACCCACGGACCAGAGGCCTTGACCCGCCCATAGTGCCGCACGCGTGGCGCAACGGGGTTCTTGACCGAGGTCTGCACATCCTGCGGCTTCGGCGGGTCAGACCTGAAAAGCGAGCTGGCGAGATAAGAAAGGCCGATAGCGACGCCGATCTGGACTGCACCGACGATAGCGCCGACAGCGATGCCGAGAGCCGCGCCGCTGACGCCAACCGATGTGAGCGCCAACAGAACAAGGCTTTCCAGACCCATGCGCGCTCGCGCAAAAATCGACCTCTGGTCTGTCGGGTCCAGATTGTTCCCGATGTAGCTCATACCGACCAGGCCTTCCAGAATCTGTCGATCGGCACAGCAAGCGCACCAGTCTCATGCCGGGAAAACCAGCAATCGCCGGCATGGATGGCCGGACAGATCAGGCCCTTGTCCGGAAACACCAAGCCGACATCACCGACGATCGGCATTGTCGTCTTTTTGAAGCCTCCTGCGCGCGCAGCTCGATTGACCATGACAACGAACATCTGCGGCACGACCGTCCATTCGGCCGCGTCCTGCGCATTGCGCAGCTGCCTGCCGAAGGCGTTAACCGGCGAGACACCTGATAGAAGCCTGACCCAGCGATCGATCGTGCCGCCGCAATCGGTGACGCCCTTCTCATAAGGGCGCTGCATCTCGGCGGCTATGTAGTCACGCACCGCTCGCAATCGTTCCGCCTCGGTCACGTCGCCCCTCAATAGTCAGGATAGGTGACGGTCTTCATCAGGATCGAGCTGACGAAGCCGAAGAACTTGTCGCCGGGCGAGCGCGCCTGCTGGTCGCGGTCGGTGTAGCGGCCATAAGGTGGGCGCGAACGGTTGAAGAAGGCATTCTCGGCCACGATCGCGATCGACTGGATCGCGCCTTGATCATCCTGCATTTCGGTCCGGGCAACCTTGGGCGGCTGCATGAAGCCCCAGAAGATCGGGATCGGGTTGCCGACGGTCTGCCATTCGGAATCGAACAGCTGCAGGTACACCGTCATCAACTGCTGATCGATGAGCGGCGTATCCTCCAAAGCCTTCGCCAGGAAACCGAGCGCTTGGTCGGGGAGACCATCAACCGAGACAGTGACGCTGTCGCTCGCGCCGCTGCCCGAAAGCCCAAGGCCTTCGATCTGCGCGGCCCCATACATGGGCAGATAGGTGTTTCCGCCCACTGGCAGCTTGGTGTTGCCGTTCCAGGCATATTCCGGACCGGAGGCGAAATCGAACTTGACCAGGATGCTGACATAGACCCGACCGGCCGTGAGCAGCGCCAATTGCTCGGCAGTGAAGAAGTCGGCCGACATCAGACGTCCTCGATAAATTGCACGGTCGGCGTGCCGAAGCGGCGAAGGCTGAGCTGCAAATCCATGCCGTCGTCGCTAGCAAGCCGCATGCGGCAGACTGGATCGTCGAATTCCAGCCGGTCGCCGGCAAGCGCAGCCTCGCGCAATGGCGGCCGGAAGGTCATAGTGCCGGTTTCCGGATCATAGGTCCGGATCCGGTAAAGTCGTTCCCCGAGCGAGAAATGCTGCCCCGGCTGGATGTCGCCAGCATAGGTCACCGTCACCGTCATCGAGGTCGAGCGCAGTGCGGCGGGCGCCGCTGCTGTCACGTCGATGACTCCGCTGACATAGCCGGTTCCATCGTCGAACAGGGTATCGTCGCTGTGCGGCACCTGGTCATAGAGGCCAGCCGCGACCGCGCCCTCCGGCACCGGCTGATAGCCGCGACAGAGGGGAACGACGATCGACCCAAGGCGTCCCTCGAGGAGCGCGCTGATAGCCCGGTGCGCCAGCACGGCATTGCGGTTGTTGACGACGATCGAGCCGTAGGTCGCCTTCCAGATGCCGGCATCGCTCGACACGACCTGCGTCGCGCCGTTGACGGATGCCGGCCCAGCCAGCGAGCGCGGCGCTATGTCGAAGGCGACGTCTCGCGGTACCAGGACCTCGCAAGGCCAACGGATGGTCATGGAAGCCCCTTACAAAGACCGGCTTTGCGCTTCGGCGAGATAGCCCGGCATGCCCTTGCGGACCGCCTTGGTGCTGCGCTGCACGGCAACATCGACGATCGTGCCCGAATGCGTCTTGATGCGTTGGTCGGCGATGTCGGACATGCGCCCGCTGTCATCCTGAAGCACGACGCGCACGGTGTCGCTGGAACCGCCGGCACGCGCGCCGCGCGGCAGCACCACCTCGCCCTTCTGCAGGATGGCCGGCACCTCGCCGGGCTGAAGGCCTCCGGCCACGCCGCCGCCATGCATGCGCCTGGCGCCGGCGAAGGTAGACGCCGCAACGGCACGTCCGTGGCCATAGCCGTCCACGCCTGCGACGCCGCCGGAATGCAGTATGCCGGGGATCAACAGACCGCCGAGCAACCCACCGCCGCCGCCGCCAAACAGACCGCTGAACAGTCCGCCGCCGCCCGAAGGGAAGAGGGCGTTCAACGCCATGTCTTCCAGCTTGTCGGCGATCTTGTTGAGCACGTTGGCGAAGATTTCGCCGGCATCCTTGCCGGCGCGCAGATCGTCGATGATGCCACCGAGCACGCCACGGCCGAAGTCGTTCAACTCGCGCTGCTGGTCGAGGATCTTCTGCTGGCTGGCCTTGAAGGCATCGGCGCTTGACGATGCCTTGGCATAGTTGCCGGCGAGCTCGTCTATCTTGGCGGCCAACTCCGGCGTGACCTCGACGCCTGCCTTGGCCGCGTCGTTGAGGAGTTGCTGCTTGATCTTGGCCTTGTCGAGCGCGAAGCCGTAGTCGTTCACCAGCGGATTTAGTCCTGCCTGCGCCTGCGCCTCGGCATTGAGCAGGTCAATACGACGCTGGATGTCCTCCATGCTGCCCTGGAAGATGTCGCTCGGCGTCTTTGCCGAACTACTGACGCTGGCGCCGGCACGGCGCTGCGCATACGCGATGGCGTCGTCGACCGTGCGACCGCCGCCCAGGATGGTCGGATTGGCATTGATCGACGCTTGCGAGATCAACCCGGCGAGCGGCGTGCCAGGCGCGGCGTTGAGCACCTTGGCGGCATCGCCGGCGCCTAGGAAGTGTGCGAGCTGCAGCGCCGCCTCGTCGACATGGACGCCGGCATCCTGCAACACCTTGGCGTTCTCGGCGGCATATTTGCGGATCAGGTCGTAAGAGACATCCGCATTGTCGCGCAGCGCCAGGATGGCGTCGCGGGACATCGAGTCCGCCTGTTGTGGATAGTATTTCTTGAACAGGTTGAGCCAGGTGCTCTCGATGAACTGGCCGACGCCGGAGGCGCTCGAATTCGGATTGTCGCCACGGCCTTCGGCACGATCGACGCGCCGCACGAAGGCATCGATCGCGGAATTCAGGCTGTTGATCGACTGGCCTACATCCTCGAAGGATGGACGCTGATCCGGCGTGGGAGCGGAGGCCGGCAGATGGATGCCTTGCGGATTTGTAAATGCGCCGGGCGGCCCGTTGAAACCGCGAAACCGTTCAGCGTTCAGCGCCTCGTCCTGCGCCTTGCGCGCTTCGTCAGCCTGCTTGGCGACCGCGGCGAAGCCGTCGGCGATTTCATGGACCTTGCGGGCGAAGGCATCGGCCGCCGGCACACCGCGATTGAAATAGGCCGTCGACAGCGCTTCAAGCAGCGCCTTGTTCTCCTTGGTCGAATCCTTGCCATCGTCCACCGCCTTCTGCAGCGCGGTGAACGCGCGCTGGACGGCGACGATTTCCTCGTTCGGCGCGCCGGCCAGGCGAAGCTGACTGACCAGATCGGCGATGTCGACGGTTAGGCCCTTGACCGTTTCCCGCGCTTCCTTGAACTGCTCGTCGATCGTCAGCTGTGTCGCCTGCCGGATGTCGCCTTCCTCAAGCGCACGCTTGCGCTCGTCGGCATAGGCTTTCACGGCGGGCAGCGCGTCGCCCCATTTCTGGGCGACACGATCGATGAGCTCTGCCTCTTGCTTCAGCGTCTGTTCGCTTTTGTCGCCACCGCTCACGATCTCCGAGAAGTACTCGACCGCGTAGCCGATCAGCGTGATGGTCGCGATGGTGGCCAGCGAGACTGGATTGATGAGCGATGCGAAGGCCCCTCCGAGCGCCTTCACGGCGCCAGCCGCACCGGCCTGGCCGATTACCTGGTTGATCTGCGTACCCTGCTGCAGCGCAATGGTGAGCGGGGATCCTCCGCCCTTCAGCTGGACCGCAATGTCCTGCAACTGCGAAGCCAGATTGGCTGTCTGGAAGGACGAGGCCTTCATCGCGGTCTGGATATCCTTCGCGCCGCCCTGGATGACAGTGAAGGCCCGCTTGCCGCCGACGGCGACCTTATCGAAGGAGCCTGCCGTGCGGTTACCCAGATCATCGAACTGCTGCTGGATAGCGGCCGTCGTGGCGCGGGTGTCGCCGGTCAGGCGCTGCAGCGCGCGCTGGATTTGCTTGGTGTCAGCAGAGATCGACAGGATCAGGTCTTCGGTATCGCTGGCCATTGATCGCTATTCCCTAATCCAGTCCCAGAGTTCGTCGACTTCCTTGGAGGTGAGGGCCTTGTCCCCGTCCGGATCGTTGGCCTTCTGCCAACCTTCGAGCGCGGCGAGGTATTGCCACATGCTCATTTGGCGGACTTCTTGCGGAGTGAAGCCGAGGACGGCTCCGTTGCCGTAGATGGCTCCGAACCGGAATTTTCCGTTTGGGAGTTCTTCGGATCGCTCTGATCCGGAGCCTCTGATTTTTTTCCGACTTCCTCCTCCGGCGAGCCGGCTACCGCCGCGCCGAGGACGAGCTGTGCCAGCACCAGATTTTCCAGCGGCGGCCGGTCCTGCACATAGGCACGGACCAGCTTGAGCGCCTTGACCGGCTCCAGCCCGCCGCCGATCAGGCCAAGGCGGATGACGTTGGAAATGTCACCCATGCGCCAGCGGCCGGACACCAGGCGGTCAAGCACGACATAGGGGCCGGCATCGCAGGCCTCCTGCAGCTGCTCCAACTCGCCCCAGCCCATGCGAAAGACATAGTCGTCATCCGCAAAGGCTTGTGTGGTCGAAGCGTCACGGCTCACGAAACCACCCTGGTCATCTTCCCATCGGACTGCATCGAGACATTCGCAGTCGCGCGCTGCGCGTTTGGCGCCGTGGCCGCAAATGTCTCGACATGCATCGAGCCGGTCCAGGTGATCGTCTTGGCCGGGAATTCCCAGACGACTTTCACGTGGACAGAATCGACGCTTTCCCATGCATTGAGCCACGCCTCGACCGATTCCGAGGCAAGCACGCCTTCGCCGCTGATCGACATCGACAGCGAGGTCGCATCACGGCCAAGCCAGTCGACGGTGTCCGGATCGTCGCAGTCCGGCAACTGGAATTCGTTCAGCGCCTTCGTCAACGTCATCGAGCGCGAGGTGAAGCCGCATGGTACGGCGAAGTTCTCGGGCGTCGCGCCGTCGCCGAGCATGACCTTGACCTTGCCGCCCTTGATTGTCGTGGGGGATGCCATCGTATTGTCTCCATGTGGGTTGATCGGCGCGGCGAATGCCGGCAGGCGCGCCACCTGCCTGTCAAAATCGGGGGCCTATCTCACGGTTGTTCCGCGAAAGCCTCGAAACTCATGCGGGCACGATTGGTCAGCCCGTCCGGATCTCGGGAAAAGACGTTCTGCCGGTGCTGCAGATAAACCAGCGCATTATCGGCCAGGGCCAGCTCCGGTTCGAGGATGCCTATCCGGACGGCGTCGCTGATCCTTTCCGCTTCCGGGAAACCGACCGCGCGCGACCACACGTTGATGTCGAAGGTGATGTCGAAGCCCTTGATGCAGTCGGCATCATCGGACAGTTCGACCATCGGGCCTACTGTAACATAGGGGAAGATCGGATTGGCAGGCACCGTGTCATAGACCCGCTGCCCAATCAGCGACGTCACCGCGGCTACGCCTTTCAGCCGCGCCACGATCGCGCCCTGCAGTTCGAGACTTGGCGAGGTCATCTAGCCCTTCTTGGCCTTGCGGACGGCCTTGTTGACAGCGCCCGCGATGCGCCGGCGCAATGCCTTTCGGTAGGCGCGATAGGTCGGGAAGATGTGCGGGTGCGCGGCCATCTTGACCGTGCCGAATTCGAGGAATCGCCAGATGAATTCGCCGAAGATGCCGGTGGCGTTCGGGTCCTTCGTCTTGCTCGGCACGCCGATCGCGCGCTTGTCGCGATGATTGGCGATCTTGTCGCCGATCAGGCTGTCGGCATATTCACCAGTGTGCCGCGGCGCGCGCGGCCGGATCCTGCTGGCGAGTTCCTTGGCACCTTCCAGCTGCTCGACGGCCACTTCCTTTTCGACGTTGGGCAAGAGCTGGTTGAGGCGGCGGTACAACGCCTCACGCCCTTCCCATTTGACTTGCGGTCTCATGCCGCCACGCCCGACTGTACGGTGAGATAAACCCACGCCGGTTCGGTGACGGTATCGACCGCGACGAGCGCATAGCTGATGCCACGGCGGACATCGCGCATGCGCCAATCGGTCGTGAGGCGGCGAGACTGCGAGGAAGAACGCACGTAGACGCCGAAGGTGTTGCGGCCTTCCAGACGCGCCGCCATGACAGCTTCAGAGCCGCCCCTGCTGCGGAACTCGGCGCGGCACTGGAAACGCTCCTCGAAGTCGCCGGCAACGGTGTTTCCGTAGCCGTCGTCGATCTCGGAGCGCGCATCGAATGCGACGCGCTCACGCAAGGAACCGGCGTTAGGCTTTGCCATCGTCAGCGTCCTTGCGCGGCCTGGAACACTTCACCGCCTTTTCGACAGCAAGCGCCGCCTCGGCGCAGGCGCGCGTGACGTTCTGCTCCATCCCCGCCTTGTAGGCGATGATGGATTGCGACGTCGGCTTCCAATCGAAGTCGGCGGTGAACCGGACCCACATGTCAGTTTGAAACGCCCGTGTAGCGGATGTCGAGCGCCAGCACGCTCGCCGACGTGGCAAGACCGATCAGGCAGACATATTCGCCGGCGCCGATGTCGGCGACCGGGCAAATGCCGCCAGGCGCGTCCGACAGGTAATAGGCGACGCCTGGCGTCAAGACCGCGCCGATCGTGACGTTGCCGCTCTTCTGGAACTTGATCGGCTGATCGAGCGCGCCGCCATTGAGCGCGATCCCTATGGGAGTGCGGATCTCGGCGCTGGCACCGTTCGAATCCGCCTTCATGAGCTTCTTCGTGGTGCTGGAGCGATAAACCGCCTGTCCGGCGGTGATCGCCTCGCCGGCAGCGCCGGTTTCGGTTTCGGCATTCGAGCCAGCGACAACGTTGGCGGCGGTGATGACAAGGTCGGCCATGGGAGAGGTCTCCGGTTAAAGTGGGAAGCGGCTAAAGGCCCGGCCGTTTGAAGGGCCAGATCAAGGCCTCGTAGCCGAGCGGCAAGAAATTCGAGACCGCGTCGACGGTGACCGCCTCGCGGTTCTGATAGAGGTGAGCGACGTGCAGCAAGATCGCCGCCTTCAGCGCCGCCGGCACATCTTCGGGCGCGCTGCCGGCCACATAGGAAACGGACACCGCATCAGGACGGCAATAAATTTGCGGCCAGGTCTCCCCAGGCGCGATCGCAACGTAAGCGCCGACGCTGTCGACAAGCATCCGATAGGTCGGGCCGGGAAGCGTCTGCTCGACGTTGCCGGTGTCCCAGTATTCAACGATCAGGCCTTCACTCTGCGCGCGCCCCTTGACCAGGCGCAGGCATTTGAAGCTGTCGAAGTCCTGCCGCCACGTCTGGGTGACCAAAGCGATATCAAGAACCTTTTCCATGTGCGCAGTGGCCGCATCGAGGAACGCTTCCAGAAGCAGGTCATCATCGTCGAAGTCGACGCGGCAATGCAGCTTCACGTCGTCGAGCGAGACGGGCGTGTCTTCCGGATCCTCGATGCGGATAGGTGCGAGCATGATCAGTCGACCACCACGTGCACGGTGCCGGACTTGGCGTTACCGCCGGAAGCAATGACGATCTTCACGCGATCATTGCCGAGACCGATCTTGTCCTGCACGGCGGTGCCGCCAGCAGCGAAGAGCGCAGCAACGCCGGCCTGCGTATGCGTCGGCGCGCGAGGGTAAAAGACGGCGGAGGCGTTCACATCGCTTTTGGCGAGGACGCTTTCGCCGGTCGCTTCCGCGGTGACGGTGAGATCGACGCCGTCGTCGAAGTTGTTCTTCACATACTGGATGCTGTGAATCTTGCCGGACAGCCGCGGCGTGTAGGCCGTGGCGCTGCCGTCGGCAGCAGTGGTGATGGCTACCTTGTAGCGACGCATGGTGTTTTCCTCTCGGGGAGTTGCGGCGGCCTTGGGAGAAAGGCGCCTATGCCGACGGAATTATTTCCGCCGTTTCGTGGCCTTGTTCGCGGGCGCGGCGCCCTCTGCCTTGTTCTTCGGCGCCGGCTCGGCCTTTTCAGCCTTCAGCGGGGCAATCAGTTCCAGCGTCTTGCCCTCGAGGTGGCCAAGCTCGGCCCGGGTACCCTCGCGGGTATCGCCTTCCTTGTAGATGCGGTCGCCTTCATGGCCCCGCAGGACTTTCCATTGCAGCTTTTCAGTCATTGCGACCTCCTTCGGTTGATAGAGCGGGCGGCTGATGCCGCCCGCCTTGATCAGCCGAACTCGCTCGATCACGCCGCGAGCGCGGTATCGAAATCGCCGTAGATGAAGGATTCCGGGCGATAGACGGCGAGGGCGACGCGCTCTTCACCGAGGATGGTGATGAGGTTCTTGGTGAAGTCGTCGTTCTCGAAGCCGGCCTCGACACGCGCATCCCAACGGTCGAAGATCTGCGCACCGAGCTTGAACGCGCCGGTCAGAAACTTACGGACCGTCATCGACTGGGTCTGCACGACGGGCAGGCCCCACAGGGTGGGCGTGATCGAGCCCTGCGGATTGCCGATGATGTAGCGGCCGATATCGTCCTTCTGGGTCTCGATGTATGTCCAGTCGATCGGGTTCAGCACGTGCCCAGTCGCGGGATACTCGGCAAGCGCCGCCTGAAGCATCGCCAGGCGAAGCACGTCAATCATGGTCAGATCGGCCAGGGTCATCGGCGCGGAGTACGCGGTCGCCTGCGGGATGATGCCATTCAGATTCTGGCCAGTGCCGTCACCGTTCAAAATCTGGGACTCTTCCTTGTAGGCAAGGCCATAGATCAGACGCTGGTCGATCATGGAACGCAGCTGCGAGATGTCTTCGAGCACCTGGCGCGAGGCCTTCATCCAGTGCGCGATGACCTTCGCCGAAGTCGTCATCAGGTCGAGCTTGATGTCCGAAGACGGCTTGGAAGCGCCTTCAGCCACCATGCCGGCATTGTTGGTGAAGCCGGTTTCCTTGACATATTCCAGCGTGTTGCCATCCATACGGCCGGTCGAGATCAGGTCGCGGACGGTCAGGCGGCGCTGCGGCAACGGCAGTATGCCGGGCAGGCGGGTCGGCGCGATGGCGTCACCGACCGCGCCGGCGGTGTCGGTCGTCGCGGACGTCAGCGTTGCCTTGATGCGCAGATCGGTCTTCCCCTTGCTCGGCGAGCTGCTGAGCCAGGACTTGACGCTCTCGGCTTCGACGAACTGCTCACCGAACGACTTGGCTTTCTGATCGTCCTTGGGACCGTCACGGGCGATCTTCTGTTCGAGCGTGGTAAGCTGCTCGTTCAGACCATTCATCTTGGTGAGCGCCTGGTCCGCCTTTTCCTTGGTGGACTTGGTCAGGTCCTCGCCGGCCTTGGCCTTGCCAAGGGCTTCCTCGGCGATTGCCTTGACGTCGTCGAGCGCCTTCTGGAACTTCTCCTTGACCTCCTTCGCCAGTTTCTCGACGTCGACGACGTCGCCGCCGGTTCCGTCGTTGGGCTTGTCGAAGAAGATGCGCGGACCGATGGTCGAGGCAGCGAGGCGGGCAATGCCGCCAGCACCGACCGCAGCGAAGGGCGCGAGTCCGGCCAGGGCGGAAGGATCTACGACGCCGAAGGCGGCATGCGCGGATCCCGCGGTGAGAATGCCGAGCGCAGCGATGGTCGCTACCGCCAGCATCGTGGCGATGTTCAGTTTCATAGCAATGTCCTTTGAACAGTTGGTGAGTGATCAGCCGCGCAGGAGCGCCTGCAGGAATGCGGCCGGTTCTTTCGCCTTGCTGCCCTCGGACTCGCTCCGAATGGCCTTCGCATAGCCGACAGAGGCGATCTGTACGGCCATGGCTTTGGGGACGCCTGCCTCGCGCAGGATGTCCTCGAAATCTTTGACGGGCATGGGGTCGCCATCGCGCAGCCGGCGGGCGAATTCATCCATGCGCTCAGACTTGACCGCCTCGATCCGCGCCCGACGGTTTGCCGGGAAGGTCACCGGGCTGATCTCGTAGAGGCTCAGCTTCTTCAGGAGGCGCACTGCCTGTTCCTGGTCGGCTTCCTCTTCCTTGTAGCCGATCGACAGGCCGCCGATGGCCTTGTTCTTGGCGAGCGTGTGAACCTCGCGGGCGCGCTGAATGTCGAGCAGGAAGCGGCCCTTGCCCCACAGGCCCTTGGCGTCTTCCGCCAAGTCTTCCCAGACGCCGATCGGCTGGTAGATGTCATGGTTCCACAGCATCAGAACATTGCTGCCCTCGCGCTTGTGGCGGGCGAGGCTTTCGACGAAGGCGCCGGGCATGACCTTTTCGCCGTAGGAATCGACGTTGCCGAAGATCGAGCCATACCCTTCGAAAGTGCCGTCATCCGACAGGTCCTTGACCTGCAGGGCGAAATCCTTCGTCTTCATTTCGGACCTCCGATCAGGTTCTGTTGTTCTGCCGGATTAGCGGTGATGGGAATGTTCTGCATTTGCATGCGAGGCACGTCCCCGCCCTCTACCTTCGGCATGTTCTCGCGCATGCGGACTTCGTTGATGGTCATCGCGCCGATTGAGGTCATGTCCTTGTAGAAGGCGGAGCGGCCGGCGCTGTCGGCGCGCAACAGGCCTTCAAGGTTGAATTCGATCGAGATGCCGTCCGCCCTGTCTTTCGGCGTCAGCAATTGCTTTTCGAGTGCCTGCTCGATCCGCTTCAACCGGCGGCGCAGGGTGAATTTCTGCAAGATGAGGCCTTGCTGCTCGACGCCGGTAGGCCAGCTCGTCGTCTTCGACGTATGGCCTACCATGACCGGCGGCACGCCGAAGAAGCGGCAGATTTCCTCGACCGAGAACGCGCGCGATTCGAGCATCTGCGCGTCTTCCGGCTTGAGCTGGAACTGGACCCACTCGGTACCGCCCTCAAGGATGATCGGCTTGCCCGCATTGTCGGCGCCGATCTTGTCGGCGATCTCGGACCTGGCGATGTCACGCTGGTCCTTGTTCAGCCAGTTGGCGAACTTCAGGCCGCCTGACGGCCGCAAACCATTGGCGAAGGTTTTCCCGGCTGCCTTGTCGGTCGCACGGGCGAGGGAAAAGGCATGACGGCCGAAATGCAGCGTCGACATGCCCCCGAGCGGATCGCCGCCAGGGCCGCGGATGTGCAGCATCGTCTGGTCGGTCTCGACATATGCACGGCCCTCATAGGACCAGCGATATTCGAGCGTGCCGTTGGTGAGACGGCGAACAGAGACGAGATCGGGACGAACCGGGACCAGCGCAGCGAGAGCGGTCGAGCCTCGGAGCTGCCGGGCGTAGGCATTGCCCCAAAGCTCGATTGATGATGCCATGAAGTCCCAGAAGTCGACGGCGGTCTGATCGAAATTCGGACTGTCGTGCAGCAGCCGATAAAGGGGATGGTCCTTGGCAACTTCACGCGTGCCGTCCGCCAAGGTCCGGTAGACCATCAACGGCAATGACGAGATTGTGCCGGCCAGGAGATTGACGCAGCCCCAGACGGCGGAGAGGGCGAGCGCGTTGCTGCCAGTGACAGGCTCGCCGGCGTCGCCGATCTGTCCGGCCGGATACCAGCCGTCCGGCTGCCTGACGCTGAGCGCCCGAACCACGACATCGGCCATCTTGCGAAAGAGTTTCAAGCCGCACCTGTCAGGGATTTGAAGTAATCATCCATGCCAGCGTCCTCGCCCTTGTCTCTGATGGCGATGCCGATCGCCATGGTCGTGCCGATGATGCCGTCCACCCGCTCGGTCGATTTGTTCTTCGCCGGCTTGATGTTGTCGGCGGCGTCCGTTTCGACAGCGACAACCTGGGCATGGCGGCGCAGCACCGGGTGGCCGCCATGATGGAAGCCATTGCAAAGAACAAGGCGTTCCAGTTCCTTGGCCGGCGGCGACATTGAGGCAAAGCCCTGGCCGAAGAGCACGACCGGCAGGCCTTCCTGTTGGAGCTTCACCGCCGTCTCGGTCGCGTTCCAGCGGTCGATTGCGAGGCCGCCCTGTCCGGCCTCAAGTTCGTGGTTGCCGACATGCGCGATGCGGAATTTCTCGGCATCGCGGTAAATCTGTTCCTGAATGAAGGCGTAATCGACGACGTTGCCCGGCGTCGCGATGATCGCGCCTTCGTTCACCCACTTCTCGTAGGGCAGCTTGTCGCGCTTGGCGTGTTCCTTGATCAGCGCGGCAGGCTTGAAGAACCGCGCCAGCAGCGCCGGCACCGGAAGGCCTTGCTGGATCGGGAACCACCAGATCAGCGCCGAAAGGTCGACAACCGAGGAAAGATCGAGGCCACCGAAACAGCGCTTGTGCGCAAGCTTCGCCTCAAGCTCTTTCCAGCCGACCGGCCCGGCGCAGTGATCCCAGCCGAACTTTTTGCCCTCGTCATCGACCGCGTCGATCGGCAGCCAGCGGACGGCCTGTTCCGTCCAGAGATTGAGGTGATAATTCTTGAAATGGTTTTCGAGCCGCGGCAACTGGCGGGCACGGCGCGCATTGGTGCGCATTGTGTCCAGCTTCTTCGAGACGCCGAGGTTCGGATTGGCCTTGTGCCAGGTCTCTTCCGACTGCCAATCGTCTTCCGGGTCGGCGGCGTAGACGATCACCAGCGTCTCGGGATCCTCAAAGGTGCCGTCGAGAATCTTCTGGCACTCGTCCCAGACTTCCTCGCCGTAGGTTCCTTTCTTGCCGGCGGTGGAGATCAGGAATTCCAGCGGCTGGCGCCGGGCGTCTTCCGAATCGTGCACGAACTGGTAGAGATCGCCCGACACCCATTCGTGGATTTCGTCGCCGATCAGACCCGACGCCGAGAAACCATGCTTGCCCTCGGCCTTGCCCGACAGGGGCTTGAAGCCGGCATTGAGCGCCGCGCAATAGATCGACGATTTCAGGCAGACGAGATCGTTGCTAAGCGTCTCTGACTTGCCCGCCATCGTGGCGGCCTGGTTGAACACCAGCCGCGCCTGACCTTCATGCGAGGCGATCGAATAGACTTCGCCGCCGAGTTCGCCGTCGCCGAGCAGCACCAGGAGCGCGATGCCGGCGGCGAGTTCCGTCTTGCCGTTCTTGCGAGGCACCCAGACATAGACGCGGCGATATCGACGCGTGCCGTCCGGGCGCTTCCAGCCGAAAACGGGGCGGACGATGTCGTTGGCCTGCCACGGCTCCAATTCGAACGGGCGGCCCGCCCATTCACCCTTGGTGAAACACAGATGCGTCGGGAAGAACGCGACCGCCTTGTCGGCCGCTACCTCGTCGAACCAATACTCACCGACACACCAGGCTTGCCGCTCCTTGCACCACTTCGCATCGGCGCCAACGCCGAGCGGGCGGTTGCGCGGTCCGAGCCGGTGCGCTGCTCGACCAGCCTTGACCGGCATGGCCCTACTGCAGGAATCCTACCGCCGAACCTTTGGCGGCCGGCTTGGCTGGAGCCGGTGAAGCCGGCGTCTTGTCGGCGCCAGTCGCGGCCGGCGCCGAGCCCATGCCGGAGAACAGATCGCCGGTCGATCCCGCGGCGCGAGCTGCGAACAGGCGCTGACGCTCTGCCGGGTTGAGGCCGAAGTTGGCTTCGGCCGTCACAAGCTGACGCTCAAGGTGATAGCCGATGATGAACGACGGATCGGCGCGGCGCACCTTTCCGCTGGCCGTCTCGATCTCGTAAATCTCGCCCATCTCGTCGAGACGCTGCTGCATCTTCAGCCAGCGGGCGAAGTTGCGGCAGTAGCGGCCGAAGGTCTCGGCGTCGATCGGGAACAGCAGCTTCATGCCGATCACGCGCGGCGCCAGTCGGTTCCAGACGTCGAGGGCATCGCCCTTCAGCCACGCCGGCGGCTCGACCGCGCCACTGGTCGCGACGGTCTTCGCCTGCTCTTCGGCCGAAGGCTCGACGCCGATAGGACGGCGACCGGACTTCCCCTTGGCAAGCTTGATGCTGGCAGGTTCCGGCTTCGGTCCCCTGCGGCCCATGGTTCAGCTCCAACAAAAAAATAAATCCGAAAACCTGCGCGCAAAAAAACTTCGGGGAGGCGCCGGTCTAGCGGGTGGGGGCTCTGGACTTTCGACCCACCCCCCGGCCCCGCTCCGCGATCTGCTCGCGCTGGCGTTCGCCGTCGTGGTAGGCCTTCGAGACCGTCCGGATGTTGTTCTCATCCCAGAAGAGCGCTGGGTCGCCATCGGGTTCGACGATGTGGTCTGCGACGGGACTGTCGTCGGCCGGATACTTGCCCGAGCAAAGCACGCCGGTCTCTTGGCACCGAAAGAGATCGCGAACGTGAACGCGTTGCTTCAGCCTCTGCCAACGCGCGGTCTTATACCAACCACGCTGCTCGCTCTGGTCACGCCGGCTGTCATGCTGGCGCTGCTGCTCCTGCCGTGATGGCAGATAGCTTGGCCGAAAGGTCTTCGGCATCTCGGGCATTGTCTGGAATCTTTCCCATCGTGGGGAAGCATGCCGGGCCGTGCCCTTCGCTTCGCCTGGGTCCTGCTGGCGCTTCCACCGTAAACGGCGTGCGACTCTGTCAGGGCGTCCTGGGACGGATTCGCTACTATCCTTTATCGATCTGATCAAGCCCGAGCGTGATCGGCACCGCGCGACCGAAGATGTACACGTCAACACCGACGGTGCCGGCATCCTCGTCCCATTCAACAACAGTGCCGTTGTGAGTGGCGAACGGGCCTGCATTCACCCGCACCATCTGACCGAGCTGCAGCACCGAGGCGATCTCACCCATGGCAAGGACATTGCCTTCGAGGAACACCTGCAATTGCAAGACTTTCTCGTGCCTTACGGGAAACAGCTTCTCGTTTGCACCGAGCACGCCGACGACGCCTTTGACGGTCAGAAGACCAGCCCAAGCCTCGGGCGATGGCACGATGCGAACGAACATGTAGCCCGGCCAAGCCAGCATCGAGACGGCCTCGCGAGCGGCCTTTTTACGACCGCCGCGGCGCCGCTTTTCCACCTTCATGAACGGCAGCCAGTGCTCGACATTGGCATCCTGCAGACGTTTATCCACAGCGATTTCGGCATGCGGCTCGGTCCGGAGCACATACCAGTGCATTGCCGATTCGCTCTGACCCGCCGCCGCAAGCAGCGCCTCGGCCCGCCTGGTCATCCCTCTTGCACGGTCGAGCGCGGCTGTCTGCCTGTCGGTCGGGCCGACATTCTCAGCCTCATTCAGCCGCTTCACGTCCGCCCGCATCATGGTGTCCTCGCAATGTCTGTTCGAATGCCTCAAGCCCGTCCGGTCCGCCAACCGGGAAGTAAGCAACGCGGCCGGGATCCGGCAGCCATGGCCATCCGCGTTGCTGGAAACAGGCCTTCCAGTCGACCCACTGTTGCGTGTCGACAGGCACGGCGATCATCTGTCCCTTGAGTGCATGCCAGCGCTCGCCGAAGCGATAGCCTCGGCCGTGGCGAGCCATGTCGAAGAGCTTGAAGAGCTGAGGCCAGCGCTCAGCGAAGGCGCTGGCGTTCGGATTGGCTGGGCCATCCAGCATGTGTCCAACGACCCAAGCCATCCACACCGGCCCGAACGGCGCAGCATAGTCATCCGCCGCCGCCACAGGCACAGACTTCGCCGGCAGCTTCTCCCAGCGCTTCTCGTCGAGGTAGACGGCAAACGAACAGATCGTCGTGCGGCCCGCCGCCTTGCCGCTGGCTTTCGCCGTCTCGACGTAATCGGCGAGCCGGCCGGCAGCGGTCTCGCGTTCATCGTCGGTGAGCTTCATCGCCGCGACGAGCGCCTTCACGTCGCTGTCGTTGACATAGGTCGGCCATGCCGGATGCGTCTTCTTCAGCCAGCGGCGAACCTTTTCTTCCTCTTCGCGCGCGCTCTCTCTCAAATTCGTTCTAAGAGGGTCGTTCTTAGGTGCCGGTCCAGAACCGGCAGGGGGTGCCGATATACCGGCAGGGGGTGCCGACTGGTCGGCAGGGTCAGAGCCGTCCAAATCGTCATCGGGGTCGGGACGCAGTTCGCCGAGCGACGGGTGCACGGGATCGAGGATGACGCGATAGATGTGCGGCGCGTCGCGACCGTTCGACTGCTCGACGACATGGCGTTCGAGATAGCCGGCGTTGACAAGCCGCTCGATCGCCTCGAACACGGTCGAGCGCGCGCAGCCCATTTCGACCGACATCTTGACCTGGCTGCGCGTGCACCAGCCAAGCTCGTCGGTGTGGCGGCCGAGCACGCAAAGCACCTGCAGGTCGCGCGGCTTCAGCGCCTTGTCGGTCGCCGCGCGCGCCGGGATGATGGAAAGGCGAGGTCCGGTCACTCCGCCGCCTCCAGCACGAGCTCGCGGCGCACGTTGCATTCAGCAAGCAGCTTGATCATCAACGGCGGCACGCTGTTGCCGACCAGGTGGTATTTCTCGGTCTTCGTCAGCCGTCGCGTCTTGCCATCGATGGTGATTTCGTCCGGCAGCGCGCCCGGCTTGAAGCCATGCGCGGCGGCTCCTTCTTCCGGCTCCAGCATGCGGATGCCGATGTCGTCGATGTAGTGCGGAACGCCCTTCACCATCACCTCGACAAGGCCATATCGCGCCTTGCCGGTGAGCGCTCCCAGCGGCTGGCGCACGTCGTCATCCTGCTTGCCCGAGCCGAAATAATGCTGTAGGAAGCCGAGGATCAGATGCGCGTGGCTCCCGCCGGCCGAAACCGTCGACAGCGGCTCGTCGATCGGCCGGCCGGTAAGATTGCTGCCATGCATGTTTCCGAGCGTCGCGGCGATGACGCCCTGTTGGGAGCCGGAGGCGGTCACCGTCGAGAGCGGTTCGTCCGCCTGTCGGCCTGGATTGACGCCGCCGACTCGCCGTTCGTCATTGTTGTGTTGTGCCAGGAAGGCGGCAACCATCGCATGCTTGCCGCCGCCGGCGACCTGCGCGCCGACGGGCTCTTCGATGTCGAGGGTGCGCGGTGCCTGCCCCTCGCGCTCGCCGTAACCAGCCTGGATGAGATTGGCGGCGACGACGGCGTGACGCGGCGCGCCGGCAATGACGGTGTCCAGTGGATCGCTCGGCATGTAGCCGTCGCCGTTCTGATTGAACTTCGTCATATGCGCCGCGACGAGCACGCGGTCTTCCTTGCCCGTCGTGGTGCCAAGCGGTTCCTCAAGGCCGCGCGGCGACGATTGTGCCGCCCTACCGCCGGCGCCGACGATAGTCGCGCCCATTACGGCGATGCCGGATGAGGTATGGAGCGTGTTGACCGGCTCCTCGATCGACTGGACGCCATTGCGCTTGGCTGCGCTCTGCTGGTCCGTCCGGATCAACGCCGGCACCGCCACCATGTTCTCGCCGCCCTTGGCGGTCGTGATGGTGCAGAGCGGATCGTCGACGATGCGTGCGGCGTTCGCGCCCTTCGTATGCGTGATCGGCACGATGAACGGCTTCGCCGCTTCGACCACGTAGCGCATCAC
>NZ_RZRY01000260.1:0-8253 GCF_003998035.1 Mesorhizobium sp. M2A.F.Ca.ET.039.01.1.1
TCCTGGAAGGATGCCAGCGCGATGCCGTGATATTCGGTACCGAGCCGCCCTTCGGCGACGACAGCGCCGTCCTGCTCCAGCCGGGCGAGGGGCGTGCGGCCGGCAAGGATGAGCGCCAGCAGGGCTTCCTCGCCACAGACGCCGTCATAGGCGAGCTGCCAGACCTGTCCGCCTTGCGGCTCGACATCGCCGACGAGGTCGATGGTGAGCTCGGTTGGCTGGGACGCTCTCGCATGGCCGGCCAGCATCGAAATTGGCACACGCCTAGCCGTCCCATCGGCGGGCAGGCGGTGGATAAGCGTCTCAAGCTGGAACAGCGCCTCGGCCGCCTGCGGCACACCGCCCGCCGCCGGACGCGCGTCGACGCAAAGCTCGATCCCGGGCAGCTGCGACAGCCTTTCGGCCAGCGCGACATGGAAAGCGCGCACGCGGTCGCCGTCGAGGCGCAGGCTCAGGCGCATGGCCGGTCCCCGGGCGACTCGCCTCCGGAGCCGGCAGGCAGGCCCGCCGGTTCTAGTTCCCGCCGCATGCGCACGATGTCTCCAATTTCAGCTGCACCTAATTTCCACCGTGTCGGTGCAAACTTCGTGCCAGGGCAGCCCCAATTTATGAACATAATTAACAGTGTTTTAATCGTTGCCGGGAATAGCTAGGCCAACGCCGCATTTCTCGTCTTGCCGGCCGATGGAGCGTTGTCGGAGCGACCTTTGCAACCACCCCTGCTCATGGTGCCCCAGCAGAACGCTCCGGAGGCGGTCGCGCCGGCGCCAGCCTATTACGCGCCCGCACCGGCGCCAGCGGCTGCCACGGTCGAGCTTGGCGATCTCGGCCGCATCCTGCTGCGGCGCCGCTTCCTGATCCTCGCCGTCACCGCGCTGCTCACCGGATTGACGCTTGTCTACACCATGCTGACGCCGGCGCTCTACTCCTCGACGGCGCAGATCATCGTCGATCCCGAGGACCTCCAGGTCGTCACCAACGACGTAAATCCGAGCCGCATCTCGCCCGACGGCGGCATCACCCAGGTCGAGAGCCAGGTCAGCGTCGCGCAGTCGAACGGCGTGCTGCTGCGCGCGATCAAGGCGGAGAATCTCACCGAGGATCCGGAGTTCAACGGGCAGGGCGGTCTCGGGCGCTGGATGGGCATGCTCTTCGGCGACAGCGACACCGACAGGACGGCGACCACGCTGGATTCGCTGCGCCGTGTCCTCGCTGTGAAGCGCGACGACAAGGTTCTGGTGCTCAACATCATCATCACCGCCAAGAGCCCGCAGAAGGCGTCGGACATCGCCAACGCCATCGCCACCGCCTACCTTGCCGACCAGGCCGACGCGCGCAAGGAAAAGGCCGCCAAGGCCTCCGAGGCGATCACCGCGCGGCTCGACGAACAGCGCAAGCGCGTCGAGCAGGCCGAGAACGCGGTCGAGGCCTATCGCTCGCAGCACAACATGGTGATGGCGCAGGGCAATCTGGTGAGCGACCAGGAACTGACCGGGCTCAATGCCGAGCTGACCGCCGCGCAGGCGCGCACCCAGCAGCTCAAGGCGCAGGTCGATCAGCTGCGCAGGCAGGGCGGCGCGCCGGACGCGACCTCGGAAGCCACACGCTCGTCGACGATTTCAAGCCTCAGGGCGCAGGAAGCGGCGCTGGTCGACCAGATCGCGCAGCTCGGCACCGGGCTCGGGCCGCGCCACCCCTCGATGATCGCCGCCCAGCAGCAGCTGCGCGACCTGCGCGTGCTGATCCAGCGCGAGCTCGGCCGCATCGTCACCGCCGCGGAGACCGATTATGAACGATCCCTGGCCAACCAGCAGGCGCTGCAGGCCAAGGTGGCGGCGCTCAAGTCGAAATCGCTCGATACCGACCAGGCATCGGTGCGTCTGCGCGAATTGCAGCGCGACCTCGACGCCGTGCGCACCGTCTATGCCAACTACCTGCAACGCGCCCAGGAAACACGCGAGCAGACCAATGTCGACAGCACCAATGCCCGCATCATCTCCAATGCCATGCCGGCGCTGAAGAAGAGCTGGCCGCCGAAGGGGCTGCTTGTGTTCGGCGCCGTGTTCGGCGGGCTGGCGCTGGGCATCGGCATGGCGCTGATCGCCGAATATCTTTCGCCGACCGTGCTTTCCGCCAACCAGATGCAGTCAGCCATCGAGGCGCCGGTGCTGGGCGTGCTGCCGGGCAGGGGACGCCGCCGCTCCGGCGCTGCCGCCCAGAAGACCGATGCCGTGGCGGGGCTCGCGCTGCAGCGTATCGCCGCCGCCACCAGGCGTCCGTCGGACTGGCCGCTGGTGCCCTCCATCCTGGTGGCGTCGTCGCCCGAGGACAAGGCGCAGCGCTCGAGGGTGGCATGGCAGCTCGCCAACGCGGCCGCCGCCAGGGGCCGCCGCGTGCTGTTCATCGACATCAATGCCGGCAAGGGCCAGAAGGACCCGCAGCCCGGCGTGCTCGACGTGCTGCGCGGCGAATATCCGCTCGACGCGGTCAGCCGCTATGCGCCCGGCAGTTCGGTGGCGCTCATCGGCCGGGGCCGGCCGGCAGCGGTGTTCCAGGAAGCGCAGGCGCTCTATTTCGCCCACCGCATGCTGGCCGAGGCCAATCGCAGTTTCGAGCTCGTCGTCATCGACGGCGGCGCGCTGGCCGACGACCTCAACGTCCTGCCGCTGGTCGCCATGGCCGACGAGATCCTGCTCGTCGCCAGGCTGAACGCGACCCCGATGCGCGACGTCGCCTCGACCTCCGAAGCGGTCTCCGTCATGGGACGGTTGCCGACCGGCGCCATGCTGGTCGACGAGGCGGCCTGACATGGCCTCGATCCTGGCTGGTCCCGCCCGGCCTGTCCCGGCCCCGGGCTACGGCATGGCGGGCCAGCGCACTGTTCCGGTTGACACGCTGACCCGTCTTGGCATCACCGTTGCGGTGCTGCTTCTGTTTTCCATCTCGGGCGGCATGCTGTGGCTGGCAGGCTACAATTACGACGGTCTGCAGGGCAGCCCGCTGAGCAAGATCCACCCGTCCACCTATCTCTTCGTGCTCGTCTTCGTCTGGCGCGCCTGCACCTTCGGCAATCCGGTCGGCTATGTGGTCCATGTCACCAACAAGCGGCCGGCAACGATGCTGATGGCGGTGATCTCGACGGTGCTTCTGTTCGTCGTCATCCTCAGGCAGCGCCCCGGCATGGCCGGCATGATCGACACGTTCGTCGCCCCGGCGCTGGTCGTGCTGCTGCTTAGCGAGGACGATGAGAAGACCTTTGCCCAGCTGCGGATCGTCATCCATGCCGTCATGACGGTGAACGCGCTGATGGCGCTGTTCGAGTTCGGCACCAAGCATCTGGTGTTCCCCTACAGGTTCGACGGCGCCGTGTTCGTCAATGATCTGCGCTCCACCGCGCTGCAGGGGCATCCGCTCTCCAATGCCACGGTCACCTCGATCTATGTGCTGTCGCTGCTGTCGGGTTCGCGCTCGCTGTCGACGCCGCTCAGGCTGGCGCTTGTCGGCTTGCAGTTCTGCGCGCTGGTCGCCTTCGGCGGCCGCTCGGGCATGGTGCTGACGATCCTGCTCGGCGGCGTCTATCTACTGATACAGGGCCTGGCACAGCTCAGGACCGGGCGAGTCAACCTCTTGGGCGCCGCGCTGGTGATCATGCTCGCCGCTCTGCTGCCGCTGGCGATCGCGCTCGCCGGCTATTACGGCTTCTTCGACGCTCTGCTCCAACGTTTCGTCTCCGACAGCGGCAGCGCCAATGCCCGCGTCGAGATGTTCGACCTCTTCCGGCATCTGGAGCTGCGCGATCTGATCGTCGGGCCCGATGTCGACCTGCTCGACAGCATGCGCCGCATCAGCGGCCTGGAGCAGGGCATCGAGAACCCGATCCTGCGCCTGACGCTCTACCAGGGCGCCTTCTTCACGCTTCTGATCTTCTTCGGCTTCGCGCTGTTCATGCACGAGGTTGCGCGCCGTTGCCACCCGGGCATCTGGCTGCCGATGCTGGGCTGGCTCATCCTGCTCAACACCTCCGAAAGCATCGCCTCCAAGACGACGCTGATGACCAAATTCGTGGTGATCGCGCTGGCGCTGTACAGGCCGGCGAAGGAACGATCAGACAGTTTCCTTAAGCCTCTCCCTGGCCGCCGCAGCTAGAAACGCAGACCTGGTGACACCCAGTCGATGAGCTGCTTCGTCGATGTCGGCCAGCAGGCCTGCATCCAATGAGATATTGGCCCGGGCCGGCCGGCCATAGTCGCGTATGAGGGGGACCGAGATCAAAACGGCGCCATCGGTCAAGGCCGATCGTACCGCCTCATCGGCCATAAGCTCGTCCATGCTGCGAGGGCGGGGAGCGTCATGACCCTCCGCCAGTTCTTCAGCCACCCATTCAGCCAGAGCCGCGGTTGCGTCCTTGAATGCCTCATCCCGGTTTTCCGATTGGGCCACGCAGCCTGGTGCATCGGGGAACGACACACCGACGATGCCGTCCGCGGCATCCACGAGTGCGATATAGCGAGACATGTCCTGGTCCTATGTTCTTCGTTGCCTTGCTCTTGATGGAGCGTGGTGAGGAGTCGGTATTATTCCCAGCCCGCCGCTTTTGCGATTGACCGGGCTACCAAGGGCGTCACCGCCTTGTGCCGGGGACCATGATCGTCGGCATCCCGGCCTTCTTGTATTTGTCGTGTTTCGAGCCGCCGACAAGCTGCCAGCCCTCCCGTTCCAGCCGAGCCTTGATCTTGGTGGTGTTGGTCTCCGGCACAAGGATTCCTTGGGAAGCTAACGTGCAATTATTTGCACAATTTGCACGACCTATCAACGAAAATGCGCAAATAGATGTACATTCTTGCTGCCCGGCGGCGAGCGATTGGCGGCGGGCGCCGTTCATCACCCGGAGCAGAACAGGGCGACCGAGCACAGCCTTTACGCATTGGCCGCCACCCCGCTCGCCTCATGCCTCCGCGTCCCAAGCAACACCAGCGGCACCGCGACCAGGTTGATCGCTATCACCGACAGCCAGATGGTGATCTCGCAAGAATGCACCGGTCTCCCACCCACCGGCTCCCGCATCAAACCAAACGCTTGGAACGGTTTGGTGATTCAAAAAATCAAGTTGGCGGCATCGTCAAGCCCAGCGCCTCGACCATGGCGGGATCGAGCGCGCGGGTTATGTCGTCCATCATGCCCATGCCGTCGAACAGGTCCCAGAACGCCCAGGGAAAGCCGGCGGCTTCTGCGCTCTGCCGGACGTCGGCGATGTAGCGGGCGCGGTCGGGATTGGGCGCGGCGGTAAAGCGGGCGTCGGTGCGCAGCGCGCCGAACTCGCCCATGATGATGCGCCCGGGCGCGATGCCATGGCCGTCCGCCCAGCCGCTCACCTGCGCGAGGTAGCCGTCGATGAAACGACGGTCGGGCTGGGCGTCGAAATAGACTTTCAGCACCTTCTCGGTCTCTTCATAGGCGGCCTTCTTGGCTTCGTCGGACCTCTCCGTATCCTCAGCCATCCTGGCCCGGACCGAGGCCAGCGTCTGTTCCAATGTGCCGGCCGAGGCTGGCCACGGCACGTTGTTCAGCGCGCGGTAGACCGGCTCGCGCATCCATGGCGCGCCCTGATGGCTGAACAGGTAGGGTTCGTAGAAGTGGAAGGTGAACAGGATCGGCTCGAATTCCGCCAGCGGCGCCGGATCGAGCGCGGTGAGGCCCCGCACCATCGAGCCGCAGCCGCCGGTGACGACGATCGGTAGGTCTTTCGCCGCGCCACGCGCGGCGGTCAGCAGCGCTGCCTGCACCTTGGGCCACACCTCGGAGGAACAGTCCTGCGGCGGCTCGTTGACCGGCTCCAGCGCGACCCTGCCGGGCGCTATGTCCTTGAGCATGCCCGCCACGTCGGCGACGAAGGCCCGGTAGCGGGCGAATTCCGGCGCGCCGGTGCTGGAAATCATGCGCTCGGGGTTCCAGTAATGGGTGGCGCCATTGGCCTGCACGTTGACGATGACGCCGAGATCGGCGGCCAAAGCCGCTTCGACCGCCGCACTGAGCATCGCCATGAGGTCGGCGCGTCGGTCCGCATCGGCGACCAGAAACGGGCCCGGATCGACAGGCAGGCGGATGAAGTCAAGCCCGCTGGCGCGCAGCCGGGCAAGGTCAGCCGGCGTCGGCACCGGCCGCTGCGACTGGAAAGGCGGCCAGTCATAGTCGGTGCGTGGCGCCGGGTATTCGCGCGTCAGCGCGAACCACGGCCAGGCGTTGACGCCGCGCCTGAAAGGCCATTCGCCGGCGGCGCGCGCTCTAGATACGAGCGGCGGGACCGCCAGCGGCGCCGTCGCCACGGCCAGCGCCGCGCCGAGCAGACGGCGGCGAGACCAGCCGGTCATGCGTGCCCAGTCATGCGTGCCCCAGTCATGCGTGCCCAGTCATGCGTGCTTGGCCCGGTCGGCTTGCGCCGGCGCGGCGGTGGCGCCGCCGAGCTGCCGCAGCGCTTCCTTCTCATAGGCGGTGAGCACGTCTTCCCAGCGGAAGGCCTCGCGGGCGCGTGCCCGCGCCGCCTTGCTGCAACGCGCCACCAGCGCGTCGTCGGCCAGCGCCGTGTCGATCCGTGCGCTCAGGCTGTCGGTGTCGTTGAAATAGATCGCCGCCTCGCCGGCGACCCAGCGGTTGTAGCGGTTGTCATGGGCGATCACCATGTTGCCGGCAGCCAGCGCCTCAACCAGCGAGGGGTTGGTGCCGCCCACAGTGTGGCCGTGCATATAGGCGCGCGCATGGTAGCGCAGCGCCTTCACGCTCGCCTGGTCGTAGATCGCGCCTGGCATGATCACCGTGGTGCCTGCCGCCTCGCGCACGGCGCGATGGTAGGGGATCTCGTCGTTGAGCGTGCCCAGCACCACCAGCTTCATGTCGCCGCGATCGCGGCGGCGGAAAGCTTCGATGATCGGCAGGATGTTGTTGTCGGGTTCGATGCGCGCGATCGAGACCAGGTATTTGCCGGGCTCGAGCCCGAGCGCGCGAACGGGTTCCTCCGGCGCCGAGGTCACCGGGTCGGCCCCATAGGCGATGGTGGTGATGGCGCTGCGCGGCCGCCGCGTCGCCAGATGGTCGGCGATCGCCGGGTGGTCTGCGATAAGCCGTTGCGACAGCCAGGCGCCGATCCATTCGTTGAGCCAGAACCAGGCGCGCGCCGCCGGCCCCCATTTCGGCCGCCGCCACTCGATGCCGTCCATATTGGTGATGATCCTGCGCCGCATGAGCCTGAGCCAGGTCAGGAACACCGCGCCGTTATAGCCGAGCACCAGGCACACGCCGGGGCGCCTGGCGGCATCGAGCACGCATTGCCAGTCGAACTCCAGCGTCGCGCGCGGCCCGCTGGAGGCGACCTCGATGGTGATGAGCTCGATGCCGCGCCAGGTGTCGCTCGTCACCCTTTGGCCGACGCGCTCGACTTCCTTCTGGCAATAGACGCCGACCTTCCAGCCGCGTCCGGCCAGGAAAAGCGCCAGCCGCTCGGCGAAAGTCTCGAAGCCGCCGTGGGAAGCCGGAATGCCGCGTGTCCCCAGGATCAGGATCGAAGGCTTTTCGATCGGGTTGGAAGATAGTTCCGGTTTCAAAATAAAAGGATTCCCCCGGGGTCCGGTCATGGTTGTCGCTATGTCAATGACCGCCCAGCAACTTCCGTGCCAGGGGTACCCCCAGGGTGGATACTCGCATGAAGGTGTAAAATTTCTCTTCAGAGCGCGGGGCTTGCTTCATTATCGGTCAACCTTCGCGACGTATCTGTGTCGATACGGGGCACGGTCGGGTACCAGGGCCGCAGCAGGGCAATCAGGAAGCCGGCACGATCCTTGCTCCCGGGCCTGCAGTGGCCACCGCTGGGTGGAGCGGCGTGCGGATTTGGCATGAAGTTTCTTCCGCGCTTGAAGGGCCCGGTGCCGAGCGGACTCGAGGTGCAGGTGGAAAGAAAGTGATGCGCATTGCCTGCGTTCATCAGGGCTACGAGCTCTATGGTTCGGACCGCAGCTTCGCCGAGAGCGTGGCTGCGCTGCGCGCCGCGTTTCCGGCCGCCGAGATCGAGGTCGTGCTGCCGCGCCAGGGGCCGATCGTCGAGATCCTCAAGCCGCATGCCAGCCGCATCGTGTTCGAGCCGCTCTGGGTGCTCAGGCGCCAGGCGATGCTCAGGCTCGCCACCGTCGAGATGGCGCGACTGCCCGCGGCGCTCTGGCGCGCCTGGCGCCGCATGCGGGGCAGCGACCTGACCTATATCAACAC